>NZ_JADYXB010000053.1:0-20745 GCF_015864485.1 Pseudoalteromonas sp. SWN166 | reverse complement strand
TGAAACTTGAAAAAAGCTGTAAAAAAGGTCTGAAAGCTAAGCGTTTCAAAGCTGCACTCGATACTGATTATGCAGATAAAGTTTTACAGCTTATTTATTGAGCTTACGTAATCTTACCCTGACTGCTTAACCAGTAACGTATTTTAAAGAGATTTATGTGAACAACTCAATACAGCTAAAACTAATTGCTACTCACTTAATGGCACAAAGAGAAGAAAAACCAGCACGTTCAAACTTTCCTAAAGAGTTGGTATTAGACTCGACTGACGATGCAATAGAAGTACAAAAGTTGATGATTTATTTAAATGATCAAACTGTATATGGCTGGAAGTGTATGCTGCCTTTAGATAATGGCTCAATTATATTAGCGCCTCTTTTACATGCACCTATAAAACAAGCTGAAAATTGCCCACTGTATACAACAAACAATAAAGCGCTGATAGAACCAGAAATTGCATTTATTTTGCAAAGCGATTTACCAAGTAATAAAACCTATACAAATGAAGACGTGGATACTGCATTTGCCAGCGCCCACTTAGCACTTGAGCTTATTCAAAAAAGGTTTGATGAAGACACTCCAAGCACTCACATTGAAAAGCTGGCCGATGGTTTATCTAATCAAGGTGTGTATTTAGGCCCAAAAATAGATAAAACCAAAGCCTATAATGCAAGTACTGTTAATATTAACATCAAGCAAACTGAAGCAGAGTTAAGCTTGGCGGGTGTGCATCCTGCAGAACTTGCGCAACTTCCACTTTATTGGGCGGTTAATTACTTATCAGCCAAAGGAATCAACTTAAAAGCAGGGCAAGTGTTTATAACAGGCTCTTACTGTGGTGTTGTTGAGCTTAATACCGATCAGTTAACCACAATTAGTTACGAAGACTTAGGGTCGTTTAGCACTACGTTTTTATCAAAGTAAATTTAAACGTTATTTAATAGACAAATCGTACTTTAAAATAAGCGCATCTATATAACGGGTGCGTAATGTATGCTGTTTTTCATGATCGGCGCCGTGCCCTAGTGCTTTGTTTAAAAGCTTAATAGCCGGGTGTAGTAGCGCTCTTTCGTCTTGGTTTAAACTCGCTTTACTGCGCAGTTCGGTAATGTCGTCAACTAATAACCTGCCAATATCTACCGAGACTATTTCGTCTATTAATCCATTTTGAGTAAGTACGCCGTACTTACTGCACAAAAACTGTTGCCAAACTTGTTGTAGATGCTCGCCTATTTCGCAGCCAAATAACTCTTCGCTAAACGTAAATCCTTGCTGAGCGAGTTTAGTCAGGCTTGCAGTATATTGCTGTGCAAAATAATTAAAAGCGTGGCTTGATGATTCTATTTTTTGTTTTAAAAGACCTTGCCCCCAATTAACACAGCCGCGCGGGTAATAGTCGTCATACTCTTCGCATTCATATAAGCCTGAATATGAGCTGCAGCTAAGTTGGCTTTTAATACAGTAACTTGGTTTGGGGAAAACACTTCGCTCTTGCCAAGCTAAAAGTATATCTGTATCTATATTTAATGCTTGGCACAGTTCATCGGTGTTATAAAAATGAGTTGCTAAGTAGTCAGATAAACGCATAAAGCCTCTGGTATCGTTAAAAATAAAACACTGTTTATATATACAGTTATTCATTTTGTATTACCAAACTTAATAACACAAGCGATTTTATAATTAAATGTGCGCTTACACCTCCAAAAGTACCGGCAATTATGTTACAAATAGCGCAAGTTTTATAAATAATGATTTTTTATGCGCACCCTAGAGAAAATTAAACAAGCAAGCCTTATTACAGCTATCAAAACGCCATACTTAGCAAACGGTGAAATAGACCTAGCAAAGTACGATGAACTCGTAGAAATACAAATTGCAGCGGGCGTTGATGGTATTGTAGTCGGTGGCACAACAGGCGAAGGCCAGTTAATGAACTGGGAAGAGCATTTAATGCTTATAGCGCACAGTGCAAACAAGTATGGCGACAAACTAGTTATTGTTGGTAATACCGGTAGTAACAATACCCGTGAAGCTATCAAAGCAACTAAGTATGGCTTTGCCAGCGGTATGGATGCAGCACTGCAAATTAACCCGTACTACGGACGTACGTCAATCGCGGGTGTTAAAGAGCACTTTAAACGTGTGTTAGATATTGGACCTGCCTTTATTTACAACGTTGCAGGGCGAACAGGTCAAGACCTAACACCTGATATTATTGAGCCACTGGCACAGCACGAGCATTTTATTGGTATTAAAGAGTGTGGCGGCAATGAACGCATAGCCCATTATGAGCAACAAGGTATTGCATGTTGGTCGGGTAACGATGACGAAAGCCATGATGCGCGCCACACACATAAAGCGCACGGTGTTATTTCGGTTACATCTAACCTTATTCCTGGTTTGTTCCGTCAGTTAATGGATACTAAAAATGATGAGTTAAATACCTCATTACAGCCATTAATGAACTGGTTGTTCTGTGAGCCAAATCCTATTGCTATTAATACCGCCATGATGATGACAGGTGCAGTAAACCCAGTATTTAGATTACCGTATTTACCGCTTAATGATGAACAACAAGCTCAAGGCGAAGTATTAATTAATGAGTTAAATAACAGCGATGTTGTAGGCGGCGCAGCTAAGTGTATTAAGCAAGGCGATATAGCACTACTTTCTTAGTAATATGAGCGAGCACTGAACAGCTTGCTAGTTCGGTGCTTTTTGTTAAAGATTATTTACTTCTATTGCTAAAATCGGTAAAATTCCCTCCCTTATTTTTAATAAAATACGTTGAACTGTGAAATTTGTTGTTGAAGAACTCGCTATATGGATAAAGCCCGAACAGCGACAAATAAAAGAGAGTAATTGGTTTGATTCCTCTGTATTAAATCTTAGTTGGGTGCCTGCTATGCAGCGACGCCGAATGACTTCCTTTATTAAAATGGCACTCTTTAGTGCTCATCAAGTAAGCACTCAAGGTAACTATGTTAATTTACCGAGTGTTTTTTCTTCTCGCCACGGTGATTTTCACAAAACGTCTAACTTACTTGTTGATGTAGTAAATGATCAGCCACTGTCGCCCACTGGTTTTGGGTTAAGTGTGCATAATGCAGCTTCGGGACTTTTTGGGATAATACAGGGCAATACAAGTGCTACAAATGCTATTGCTGCAGGAGCCGAAAGCTTTATTTATGCACTCGTAGATGGCTTTGTAAGACTTGCTGATAACGATCAGCAACACATATTAATAGTTCATACCGATGAACCCCTCCCCGATATTTACGCTCAGTACGCCGATGAACAGCAAATAGCACACTCTATTGGTTTAATAATAAGAGCGCCGCAAAAAGGCGAACCCCACTTTAGTTTAAACAAAGTATTTAATACGGGCATGGAAAAAAGCGACTTACCAATGAGTATTCAATGCGCTAAAGCTTTGTATGAGCGAAGCAATACATTACTTGTTCATAACACGCTTGAGCACGATTGGCAGCTTACATACCATGCTTAAAAATGTACAAAGGTTATGTGGATTGATTTGGCGGATTATTGCTACTGCATTTTGCTTTTCAGTTTTTGGGGTTGGTGGTTTAGTATTAGCCTTTATTGTTTTTCCTGCTCAGCGCCTATTTCAAAGTGACTCAGTTAAACAAAAGATTAAGGCTCGAAAAACAGTACATTACAGCTTCAAATGGTTTGTTAGTTTAATGCATGTAACGGGCGTTATTCGATTTCATGTCAACGATAAAGCAAAAATTGAAGGCTTAAAAGGGCAACTGATATTAGCAAACCATCCTTCTTTAATTGATGTTGTTGTTTTAATTTCGGTAGTAAAAAATGCAGATTGCGTAGTAAAGGCGCATTTATTTAAAAATCCTTTTATGCGCGGCGTTATTAAAAGCACCGGCTATATAAGTAATGACGATCCGCAGGAGCTATTACGAGAATGCGAGCGCAGTTTGCAAAAGGGTAATAACTTAATTGTATTTCCTGAAGGGACACGGACAGAGCCTCACAAAACATTAAAGTTTAAACGAGGCGCTGCAAATATTGCAATTAGATGTCATGCGCCCATTACTACTTTTTTAATTAAAATGAAGCCAAACACTTTAACCAAAGGCACACCTTGGTATAAGGTCGCGCCATATCAGGCGCATTTTACAATGGGGCTTGCGAGCCAGCAGTTTAATTGTGCAACGTACCACAGCGATATGCCTGCGATGCAATCACGCCAATTGACTAAAGATTTACAACATTATTTTACACAAGAGCTAAAAAATATATGAGCGAATTAAAAGAACAAATAAAACAACTGATTATCTCAAGCCTTGACCTTGAAGACATGACCACTGCTGACATACAAGATGATGACGCTTTATTTGTAGATGGCCTAGGGTTAGACAGCATAGATGCATTAGAGCTTGGTCTTGCGATAAAGAAGCAATTTGATGTGAAAATAGATGCAAACTCTGATCAAACTAAAGCGCACTTTGCCTCAGTTAATTCTTTAGCAAAATTTATTGAACAAGCACGTTCTTAATATATAAGAGTAGGAAGAAAGATGAAAACCGCTGCTGAAATTTATGATGTATTACACGGCATTTTAGAAAACGAATTTGAAATAGACCCAGAAGATATTAGCTTAGAGGCTAACCTGTACCAAGATCTTGATTTAGACAGTATTGATGCAGTTGACTTAGTTGTGAAATTAAGAGAAATCACAGGTAAAAAAATTGAGCCTGATGCCTTTAAACTTGTGCGCACAGTGCAAGACATAGTCACCGAAATAGAAAAGTTAGTTAACTAATACTATGTTAAAAGCAGTTTTAACAACGTTAATTATGATTTGCTTGGCTTGCTACCCTATTATTGTGTACGTAGGCCTTACGCGTTTTAATAGTCAGATTATTACAGTATTACTGCTATTTTTACTCGGGCTTAGACTTTGGTTAAGCAAAGCCTTGTTTGATAAAATGCCGTGGTTAAAGCCCGCTACATTTTTAGCAGCCATTACTATTTTGATTTCCAAGGTAATGGATAGCGATTTAGGGCTGCGTTTGTATCCCGTAATCATTAATTTAGTTATGTTAGTTGTGTTTGCGTATTCTTTGTATAAAGGGCCTTCTATTATTGAAACCTTTGCGCGCATTACTGAGCCCTCACTTGATGAAAACGGTGTAATTTATACAAAAAAAGTAACGCTAGTGTGGTGTGTGTTTTTTGTATTAAACGGTGGCATTGCCCTGTACACCAGTATTTTTAGTAGCCTAGAAACCTGGGCTTTTTATAATGGTTTTATTGCTTACTTAGCTATGGGCACATTGTTTGCTATAGAGTGGCTAGTCAGACAAAAAGAAAAAAGGAACGCCGGTGTTTAATGCTTTTCAAAGTAATGCGATAAGAACATGTTTTAATCATACTGATAATGATATTTCGGAGCGTCAGTTTGTTAGTGATATAAACGAAGTTTTAGCAAAGCTATCAACGTTAAATGCTAAATCATCGGTTGTTTTATACACCACAGACACCTACAAATTTGCCGTGTACTTATTTGCTTTGGCACTACACGGAAACACAGTGATTTTGCCGCCTAATGGGCAACCTGCAACGTTAAACTCCTTGCTTAAACAAACACCTTTTTTTATTGGTGAGTCTGAATTAGTAGCCGATTTAGAGGCTGATTTTTTAGATATAGGCACTTTAGATAATCAACCTCACTTTGTATCTATTGAAACAATTAAATGGCCTCAAGAAGGCACAATTGTTTTTTACACGTCGGGCTCGTCGGGTAAAGCAAAGCCAATTGTAAAAACGTGGCAGGTAATAAATAAAGAATTAAGTACATTAATTAATAGCTACGCACTGATTGATAATCCTATTTTTATAGCGAGTATTTCGCATCAGCATATATACGGCTTATTGTTTAGATTATTGTGGCCATTACGTGCAGGAAAGGTTGTAAATACAGAACTATTGCATTACCCAGAACATATAGCTACAAAGCTCAAGTTATTTAAAAAAGTAGTGTTTGTTTCAAGCCCAGCACAGTTAAAACGGTTATGTATTGATAATGTTTTAGTGGATGATAAGTCTCATTTACAATGGATTTTCTCATCAGGTGGACCGCTATTAAACGAAGATGCTGTATCGTTGTTTACGCAATTAAATAAACCAGTTACACAAGTTTTTGGTAGTACCGAAACCGGTGGTATTGCATATCGACAAGTTACTTCACTTGAAAAGGTTAGCCTTTGGCAGCCTTTTTCGGGTATTAAAGTACGGGCTTTGGACGATCAGCGTTTAATTTTAAACT
Source organism: Pseudoalteromonas sp. SWN166 (assembly GCF_015864485.1). Taxonomy (NCBI): domain Bacteria; kingdom Pseudomonadati; phylum Pseudomonadota; class Gammaproteobacteria; order Alteromonadales; family Pseudoalteromonadaceae; genus Pseudoalteromonas; species Pseudoalteromonas sp. SWN166. The sequence goes on along the minus strand of NZ_JADYXB010000053.1, from coordinate 14,437 downwards.
CACCGCTCGTTCGCGACAAAAATTACCCTTTAGATGATAGAGGCGAAGTACTTAAAAACGGTCAATTTAGATTATTAGGCCGATTCGATCGAATTATAAAATTAGAAGAGAAGCGATTAAGTTTAGATGAGCTAGAACAATATTTGTGTACTAGTGAGTGGGTAAGTGAAGCTAAAGTAATCGCCTTGCCTGGTGAGCGATTAATTGTAGGCGCTATTGTTGTGCTTACGCATAGTGGACAGATGTTTTTTAATAGTGACGGTAAGTTAGCCACAAATAACTTATTAAAGGCGCATGCACTAGCGCGTTTTGAGCGAATTTGTATCCCTAAAAAGTGGCGTTTTGTAGATCAATTACCATACAACTCACAGGCAAAGTTAAATTTAAAAGCATTGGAGAGTCTTTTTGCAAAAGTTGATTAAAACACAGCCTGATTTACTGTCTTTTGAAAAAGCAGAGCAAAAGTATAAATTAAGCTTACTAGTTCCTCACGATTTAGATTATTTCAAAGGACATTTTACGGATGGCCCAATACTCGCCGGTGTTGTGCAATTAGACTGGGCAGTGGCTGCAATTTGTAAATATTATAGTGTTCAGCAACCTGTTAAAAATGTTGAAGTATTAAAGTTTCAGGTAGTGATTACCCCAGGTATAACAATCGAATTATTGCTTGAGCAAAAAGCAGAGAATAAATATACCTTTTCGTATAATTCAAACAAAGGACAGCATGCATCTGGCCGTGTTGTTTTTGATAGCCTGATAAATGAATAACTTTTGTATTGTTATCCCAAATTATAATCACATTACGGTTATTGATGATGTACTGAGCCAATTATCGTCATTTAATCTTGCAATTATTATGGTCGATGACGCAAGCAACGCCGAAGCTAAAAATGTGTTCAGTAAGCTCGATGCAAAACACGCGCAGTTGAGTGTAGTTACCCACGACGATAATCAAGGCAAAGGCGGCGCGGTACAAACCGGCTTAAAGCAGGCACATAAGCTAGGTTTTTCGCATGCGATACAGGTTGATGCTGATGGGCAGCATGACTTATCTGATATTAAAAAACTAATAGCGCTTTCAAACGCTCAGCCTAAAGCGCTTATAAGCTGTTGCCCAATATATGACGATTCAGTGCCTAAACACCGTTATTTAGCACGTTATTTAACGCATGTGTGGGTATGGATTGAAACGTTAAGTTTTACAATTGTAGATTCGATGTGTGGCTTTAGAGTATATCCGCTTGAGCCAAGTACAAAGCTAATTGATGAGGTATCGCTTGGAAAACGCATGGATTTTGACCCCGAAATTTTAGTGCGTTTATATTGGCGCAATGTGCCTTTTGTATTTTTACCTAGCCAAGTAATTTACCCCGAAAATGGGCTTTCTCATTTTCAGCCATTACACGATAACGTGCGTATTTCGTGGTTACACACTCGCTTGTTTTTTGGCATGTTGATTCGCTCTCCTGTGTTAATTTGGCATAAATTAAAGAGGCGTTATGGCCGCTAAACACTGGTCTAAAATGCAAGAGCGCGGTAATTTTTTAGGTATTCAAATACTATTATTTGCTCATAAATTACTGGGTAGAAAAGGGCTGTGGATTGTTTTGTTTCCTGTCGTTTTTTATCTTTTTTTAACAGGAAAAGTAGCGCGTGTAGCATCTAAAGCGTTTTTAGCGCAGGTTAATGTTTACCAAGGCTGCAAACAACCTGTTACGTTTAAAATGCAATTAACGCACTTTTGCAGTTTTGCAGATAGTGCATTAGATAAAATTGATGCTTGGCTTGGGCGAATAACCCAACGTGATATTAAATACACGAATGAGCATTTATTTGCTGAGTTAGATGAGCAAAATCAAGGGGCTATTTTTATAGGTTCTCACTTGGGTAATTTAGAGGTGTGCAGGGCACTTAGCCAGCACCGCAGCAGTAAAAAAATAAATGTACTGGTGTTTACCCATCACGCTGTTGAATTTAATAAAATGCTTAAAAAGATTAACCCAGATGTGTCGGTTAATTTAATACAAGTGACTGATATGGGGCCTGACTTAGCTATTTTACTAAAAGAAAAAGTAGAGCAGGGAGAAATAATCGTTATTGTTGGCGACAGAACAAGCACAACAACGGCTTCTCGGTCGGTACAGGTACCATTTTTAGGCAAAAATGCCCCATTTTCACAGGGGCCTTTTATATTAGCCGCGCTGCTTGATTGCCCTGTTTACTTTTTGTTTTGCTTAAAAGATAAAAAAAGCAAAAAGTATCAAGTGATATTTGAACATTACAGCCAATCATTAAAAATGCCTCGACGAGAGCGACAGCAGGCGCTAACACTTATTATTACTGACTATGCACAGCGTTTGAGTTATTACGCAGCTTTATATCCTTATCAGTGGTTTAATTTTTACGATTTTTGGAAAAGTGATCAGCAGGTAGTGCGCGATCAATCAATGGAGAACAAGTGTGACTGAACAAAATATACAGCTTTTTGGCAATCAGCGATTATCAATTGAAGATATTGTTCGAGTTGCCTTTAATGAAACACAAGTGCAATTAAATAGCTGTGAAACTTTTAGCGTTAAAATTAATAGCGCTTTGCGTTTTTTAGACACACTTTTAAAAGAAGATGGCGTGATTTACGGCGTTACTACTGGTTACGGTGATTCTGTAACGGTGGCTGTACCCCTTGATTTAGTTGATGAATTACCTCTGCATTTAACTCGATTTCACGGCTGTGGACTTGGGGATGTATTTAATAAAGTGCAAGGGCGTGCAATTTTAGCGACCCGCTTAACATCACTTTCACAGGGCTACTCTGGTATTAGCTGGGAAATGCTGCACCTACTTAAAGATTACTTAAATAACGATATAGTGCCTGTGATCCCACAAGAAGGATCAGTAGGTGCCAGTGGCGATTTAACACCGTTATCTTACGTTGCAGGTGCGATGGTAGGCGAGCGTGATGTGTTTTACAAAGACCAAGTACGTAACAGTGCTGAAGTTATGAAAGAAGTTGGCTTAGAGCCACTCACTCTAAGGCCAAAAGAAGGTCTTGCCGTTATGAATGGCACAGCGGTAATGACGGCATTAGCGTGTTTAGCGTTTGATAGGGCTAATTACTTAGCTAAACTGGCGAGCCGTATTACTGCATTATCAAGTTTAGCGCTTAAAGGAAATAGCCATCATTTTGATGAGATATTATTTTCAGTTAAGCCACATCCTGGGCAGCAACAAATTGCGCGTTGGATAAGAGAAGATTTAAACCATCACGATCACCCTCGTAATGCAGACAGACTTCAAGATAGGTATTCAATCCGTTGTGCACCTCATGTTATTGGTGTGCTGCAAGACAGTCTTCCGTTTTTTAGGCACATGATAGAAAACGAGCTTAACTCAGCAAACGATAACCCAATAATTGACGGCCAAGGTGAGCATGTATTACACGGCGGGCATTTTTACGGAGGCCACATTGCAATGGCAATGGATAGCATGAAAACAGCCGTTGCAAACCTTGCTGATTTAGCAGACAGACAAATCGCTTCTTTGGTTGATACTAAGTACAACAATGGGCTACCTTCAAACTTGTCTGATAGTGCACCAGAGCGTCGTTATATTAATCATGGTTTTAAAGCGGTTCAAATTGGCTGTAGTGCTTACACAGCCGAGGCATTAAAACTAACCATGCCGGCCAGCGTTTTTTCTCGCTCTACGGAGTGTCATAATCAAGATAAAGTGAGTATGGGGACTATTGCGTCTCGCGATTGTTTACGTATTTTGCAGCTAACAGAACAAGTGTTAGCAAGTACGTTATTAGCCAGTATTCAAGGTGTTAGATTACGTATTAAGCAAGGCGATCTTGAGTTTTCGACTTTAACGCAAGATATGCAAAACATGTATACAGATATAACGGATTACTTTGAAAACCTCACTGAGGATAGACCAATGGAAGCCGTGCTAAGGCAAACAATAGGATATATTCAAACTAAACGTTGGGCGTTGTATGAATAGTAAAGGTGCATTATTAACGCATGTGGTAGAAATTGAAATTCCATTTCATGACTGCGACCCAATGAATGTTGTATGGCATGGTAATTACCCACGTTATTTAGAAGTAGCGCGCTGCGAGTTACTGCGTTTATTTGATTATGATTACCCACAAATGCATGAATCGGGCTATGCGTGGCCTATTGTTGATATGCAAATAAAGTATGTTGCCTCAGCAGTATTTACTCAAAAAATTAAAGTAGCGGCTTATTTAAAAGAATACGAAAATAGACTACGGATTGATTACGTAATTACTGACTCGCTAACTAATAAGCGCCTTACTAAAGCCTCAACCACGCAAGTTGCGGTTGAGGTTAGCTCTAAAGAAATGCAATTTGAATCACCCGCTATTTTATTTAATAAGTTAAAAGCGGTTTTGAATTAAATTTTTATTTTATAGGCGATTAAATGAATTTTTTAAAATGTTTTACATTGAGTGTAGCCATTAGCTTTTTACTGTTTTGCTCTGTAGTAAATGCAGCATCTATTAAAGGTGAGTTTAAGCAATATAAGCAATTTAATGGATTTGCTCAGCCTTTTATTTCGTCGGGTGTTTTTTCGTTAATTGATGAAAAGCTCATTTGGCAAGTGAAAATGCCTGTTGAGAGCATGCTCATAATAGAAAACGGCAAAGTGCTTGCACAAAATGCCAAAGGTGAGTTAATACCACAACCCGGTAGCGAGCAATTTGTAGGATTACTGAGTGACTTACTTAGCGTAAATATGAGTGCGCTGGAAACACGTTTTGATATTGCTATAATGCAAGACAGTTGCACACAGTTAACACCAAAAGAAGCGATGTTACAGCAATTATTTAGTGATTTTATTTTATGTGAAACAGCTAAGCAAGTAAGTAGTATTACACTAAATGAGCACTCAGGAAATAACACAAAAATTGAGTTTACTTATCCCAAATAAAATTATGTTTTTAAATAATGCAGTGGTTAATTAAGGGAATAGTGCAGTGACAAAACGAATTACCGTTATTGTAGGGTGGTTTAGCAGTTTAATTTTACTTTTTGCTGCAGCTTTTTGGCTGTCTAAACCAACGTTTAGCGCCGATATGTTTAGCTTATTGCCAAAGTCGCACTCCCAAATTGCACATGCGGAAGATGTTTTTTTTCAGCAAAATACTAACCGTATTATGTTCTCGTTTGCAGGGAATAATAAAAATAAAGCATTTGATGATTTCCAAAAATGGCTTGACGATAATGCAATTAAAAGCACATTTAACTTTCCGTCCGTTAACGATTTAGCGCAAACATTCTCACCTTTCAAACATGCGTTATTAAGTGATACTTACAAGCAAACATTAAGCAAAAAAACAACGTTTGAACATTATTACCTTGAGCAATTAAATCAGTTAGGCAACCCATTTGTAAGTGCTACCTTAAGCAAAGATACAAGTTTGAGCTTAGCGGCATTTATAGAAGATAACTTAAAACAAAGCCAATTGTTTACGCTTGAACAAGGTCGTTTAACTCGACGTTTAAAAGGCGTTGAATACCGTGTCATTTTGGCAAACTTAGCGCCCGAAAATTTAGGGGTTAATAAATCAATTGATTTAGCTGGCGCGATAATTAAACAGATAAATATACTTAATAAAACCTACCCTGATTTAAGCATTACTTACTCTGGTGTGTTATTTCATACGGCTGAAAATGCTAAACAAGCTAAATACGAGATGAGCCTGTTTGGTGGCATTAGCTTATTAGCCCTTATTGCTATGGTATTTTGGGTATTTAGGCGTTTAAACAGTATTTTATTAGCAAGCTTTACCGTACTGAGCGCACTTATTGGTGGCGCTATCGCTATGGTGTTGCTGTTTAATACTATTCATTTATTAACGCTTGTTTTTGCAGTTACCTTGATTGGTATTGCCATTGATTATGCATTTCATGGTATGACTGACTTAGCCAAAAAAGAGCATGAAAAAGGCTACAGCAAAGGGACTCAATCTGCGCTTTTACTCTCTCTTATTACGACTACGCTGGGTTATTGCTGCTTACTAGGTGCACCACTAACGTTATTATCTCAAGTTGGTGTGTTTGTTATTGCGGGTTTAGTGAGTGCTTGGCTATTTACAGTTTTAGTTTTGCCATTGTGGCAATCTACACTCACGTTATCGCCTTCGAGTTTATTGATGAGTCAAAAGCTCATTAAGGTTTTTTTATACTGCAATAGTTTAAAAAAGCCAATACTCATTACATTATTAGCCCTTATAAGTGCGTTATTTTTAATAAAACCTATTAGCTTTAATGATGATGTAAAGCTATTAAATGCAAGCTCCGAACATTTAATGCTAAACGAAAAAAAGCATTTGTTATTACTTGGGCAATGGGATAGCCAAATTGTTTTTATGTTTGCAGATAGCGACGAAGCGCTATTACAAAAACAAGAACAATTTTTAAAAAGCTTAACCCAACTAAACCCTAATTTTAAACATAATAGCATTAGCCATTGGTTGCCTAGTTTACAAAAGCAGAGGGATAACCAAGCCTTGTTTGAACAGGCTAAAAACAAAGGGACTTTGGATATTGCAGAGCGCGTTACAGGGCAAGTGCTAGCAAGTACAAAAGCGCCCTTATTAACTTATGAAACACTCGCCACGAGTACATTTAAACCATTACTGCTTTCTCAAATGGTTGTTGAGTCAGAACAATCGATAACGTGGATGTCTATTTCGGGTATTTCATCTGATCAATTAATTAATGAAGTTGAAAAAAGTAAAGGTGTTTATATTTATAATAAACCTAAACAAATTAGTGTTTTATTAAGTGATTACCGTGAATATTTACTATTAAGCCTAGTGCTTGCGGGTTTTATTAGTTGGCTGCTTTTTAGTTGGCGATTTACGCTTAAAATAGCACTGTTGCAGGTGACCATTTTATCTGTTGTGGTGTTGAGCATGCTTTGGGTATGTAATGCGATTCAAGGTAGCTTGTCGTTATTTAATTTACTCGGTGCGTTACTTGTTATTGCTTTAGCAATTGATTACCTCGTTTTTTATCAAATAAATAAGTTAGAGCCCAAAAATGTGTTAGCGATTAGCTTGTCGGCTGCGTCATCAATGTGGGTATTTGGCATGTTGAGTGCATCTGATACACCCGCTATTTTTAGCTTTGGGCTGAGTGTAATGGTAGGGATTTTAGCTATTTACTTTTTATCACCGCTGAGTGTTTTAAAGCCTCAAAAGGAACAATAATTTGAATAACCTTGAGCAGTACGATGTTGTTGTTATTGGCGCTGGGCCTTCTGGTGCATTGGCTAGTAGTCTTTTAGTTCAAAAGGGATGGCGGGTACTGGTACTTGAACAGCAGGCGTTTCCACGTTTTTCAATTGGTGAAAGCTTACTGCCGCAATGCATGGCGTACTTAGAAGACGCGGGCTTAATCGATACACTACATGACAACGCAGCGGCTTTAGGTTTTCAGTTTAAAGATGGCGCTGCTTTTCATCGGGCAGGGCAAAATACGACTATAAACTTCACCGAAAAATTTACTAAAGGCCCAGGCACTACGTATCAAGTGAAAAGAGCCGACTTTGACAAATTATTAGCAGACAAAGCACAAGGACAAGGCGTAGAAATTAGATATAAGCACACGGTGGTTGACTACTGTGATGAGCCAAATGGTGTATTATTAGTGGTACACAATGAGCAGCAGCAAGCTTATCGCGTTAATGCCCGATTTGTATTGGACGCAAGTGGCTTTGGGCGTGTATTACCAAAATTGTTAGATTTAGAGCTTCCCTCTAACTTTCCTGTTCGAAGCGCTTATTTTAGTCATTTTAAAGACAATATTAGTGATACAAGCTTCGATCGTAATAAAATTTTGATTACCGTACACCCTCAATATTCTGACGTGTGGTATTGGCTTATTCCCTTTAGTGATGGTACTGCGAGTATTGGGGTTGTGGCGCAGTCGGATCGTTTTAATGACGACGAACCTAGCGATGTGCTAAATCAATTTATAGAGCAAGACCCTTATTTAAAAAGACTGTTAGCGCAGCGTGAGTTATTAACTCCAGCAAAAAATATTAAAGGCTACTCGGCAAATGTGAGTAAGTTATATGGTAAGCACTTCGCTTTATTGGGTAATGCGGGGGAATTTTTAGACCCAGTATTTTCATCAGGTGTAACAATTGCACTCAAATCTGCAAATTTAATTGCCCCACTTGTTGATCGCTATTTAAAAAACGAAGTCGTCGATTTTGACACTCACTACGCACAGCCATTACAAGCTGGAGTCGATTGTTTTAGAACATTTGTAACAGGGTGGTACGATACGCGTTTTCAGGATGTGATATTTTACTCTGAACAAAATACTCAGGTACGAGAAATGATTAGTGCTATTTTAGCGGGCTACGCATGGGATACAAATAACCCATTTGTTGCACAAAGTGAACGCCGTTTAAATGTGTTGGCTCAGTTATGTCAAAATTAATTAAGTATGCGGTGTGTAGTGTATTTATATTTACTGTATTGAGCGCATGTACGAGTTTTACAGCATCTAAAAATAGAGTGTATCTATCACCTAATATTCAATTAAATATTAATAGCGTGCCAGCACAAATGTTTGGTCAGTCTTGGCAGCATGTTTTGTATATTACGAATCAGCAAAACACACACACTGTATTTGCCCAATTAGCTATAAATGACAAAGGTGCAATAAAGTTATTGTTAATGACAGTGCAAGGCTTTCCAATTATGGAGCTTGAAAAACCTTTAAATGGCCCAGTAAAAACACGGAATATGTTGGCGGTAGAAGGGATAGACCCTCATTATATTTTGGCGGATATTGCATTAGTACATTGGCCAGTAGCATTTTTACAAAAGCAGTTAGAGGGTGCTTTAATAGAGCAGGTTGGCTCTAATCGGCGAGTATTCAACGATGAGGGTACATTTATCATCATTGACTATAGTGATGAGTCGACAACGTTGAACAATATTTTACATCAGTATCAAATAACATTTAAAAAGGCAGAACAGTGACATATTGGCTAAATGATTTAGGCATTGTGAGTGCGATGGGCATAGGCCAAGATGCAACCACAACAAGCTTAAATAAATATAACCCTGCAACTCCTTTATTAACTTTAAATAAAAGTTTAAGTGCTGAGCAAACCCCGCTATATGTCGGGCAAGTTCAGTCTATTGCTTTATCAAATAATAAACGTATCAATACATTTATTGATCTAGCTTTAGAGCAGATTAAGCCAACCTTAGATAAGCTTTCGCATATTGATAAGGCGCGTATCGCAATTGTAATGGGTACTAGTACATCAGGTATTCATGATGGCGAAAGAGCGCGTAAAAGCTATGAAAGTACAAAACTCTGGCCAGATGACTTTAGTTACAGCGATCAAGAGCTAGCAACACCCGCTCATTACATTGCACATAAAATAGGGGCTCTAGGGGCTTGTTACAGTATTTCTACTGCGTGTACGTCGAGTAGCAAAGCGTTAATTAGCGCCCAAGCGTTGCTAAATGCTGATTTAGCCGATGTGGTAATTTGTGGTGGTGCGGATAGTTTGTGCCAATTAACAATTAATGGCTTTGACTCGCTCGCTTCTTTAAGCTCGGGTTTATGCCAGCCTTTTTCTAGCACCAGAGACGGCATTAATATTGGTGAAGGGGCCGCTTTATTTGTAATGACTAAAAATACGGCAATAACAAATAACGGCGTTATGTTACTAGGCAGTGGCGAAAGCTCAGATGCGCATCATATGTCAGCCCCCGATCCTAATGGGATGGGCGCCCAAGCCTCGATGGAAAAGGCACTAAAAAGCGCAAAGTTATCCTGTGGTGATATTGATTATATTAACGCTCACGGTACGGCTACTGTAAAAAATGACGAAATGGAAGCACTTGCAATTAATCGCGTGTTTGGCAACAATACCCCGCTTAGCTCAAGTAAGCATTTAACAGGGCATACTCTTGGTGCTGCAGGCGCCATTGAAGCCGGTATATGTTGGTTATTATTAAAAGACAGCGGCCAACATATGCTGCCGTATAACGCGATTAAAGAAGGCAGTGATTTGGCTGATATAAAAATAATAAAACAAGCGTTTAAGCCAGCTCTTAAATACTGCTTATCTAATTCATTTGCGTTTGGCGGTAATAATGCCAGCTTAATATTGGGAGTTAACGTTGACTAATTACCCTATAGAGCAAGTAGTCCCGCATGATGCGCCTATGATTTTAATAGATAGCCTTTTAACACACAGCGAAGATGAAGCTCAATGCGGCGTTACTATAACTGAGCAAAGCCCTTTTTTTAGTCCTGCAATTAACGGCGTACCTAGCTATATTGGTGTTGAGTACATGGCGCAGTCTATTGCCGCTTACGCTGGTGCGTTAGCGAATGATGAAAATAAACCTGTAAAAATTGGTTTTTTAATTGGCACGCGAAAATATCAAACTTATCAACCGTGTTTTAAAAACGGCAGTAAGCTGACTATTGAAGTGAAAAAGCTATATCAAGAAGAGTCAGGTTTAAGTGTATTTGAATGCCAAATACTCGTGTGTGAAACTCTACTTTGCCAAGCAAAAATTAATGTATTTCAGCCTGAAAACCCGTTGGAATTTATAAGAGAAAATCAATGACAAAAAGAATTTTAGTTACGGGTTCAAGCCGTGGTATTGGTAAAGCTATTGCGTTAAAACTTGCTGAGCAAGGGTTTGATATTGCAGTACATTGCAGAGCGGGTGTTGAGCAAGCTCAAGCAACATGCGATGAAATTAATGCATTAGGTAGAACCACCAGTTTATTACAATTTGATGTATGTGACAGAGAGCAGGCCAAAACACAAATAATAGAAGATATAGCTCAGCATGGCGCTTATTATGGCGTGGTGTGTAATGCAGGTATTACTAACGATATGGCATTTCCTGCTATGCAAGGGGAAGACTGGGATTGTGTAATACGTACAGGCCTTGATGGGTTTTATAATGTAGTGCACCCAACTGTAATGCCTATGGTACAAAGCCGTAAAGGTGGGCGAATAATTACAATGTCATCGGTGTCAGGTATTGCAGGTAACCGAGGGCAAGTAAATTATAGTGCAGCAAAAGCCGGTATTATTGGGGCCACTAAAGCACTTGCATTAGAATTGGCAAAACGCAAAATCACAGTTAATTGTGTGGCACCTGGTTTAATAGAAACCGCGATGACTGATGAATTACCTATTGATGAAATGATGAAAATGATACCCCTTAAACGCATGGGGAGCGTTAAAGAAGTTGCGGGAACAGTCGCTTTTTTAATGTCTGATGATGCAGCTTACATAACACGCCAAGTAATTTCGGTTAATGGTGGCATGGTTTGATTAAACGCGTTGTTGTAACAGGGATGTCGGTGGTCACTGCATTGGGTGATGATTGGTCTGAATTCAAACAAGCCTTAATTAAAGGCGAAAATGCTGTTGTTACTATGCCAGAGTGGGATATAGCCGACGACCTCAATACTCGTTTAGCCGCGCCAGTTAAACACTTTGAGCGACCAAGTCATTACAAACGAAAACAAATCCGTTCAATGGGGCGAGTGTCACTTATGTCAACTCGTGCTACTGAATGCGCACTTGAACAAGCCAAACTACTCGAGCACGAAAGTCTAACCGATGGCTCTACGGGCATAGCGTATGGCTCATCTACGGGCTCTACTGAGCCATTACTCGCCTTTGCAAATATGATGGAAACGGGGTCGATGTCAGGTGTAACAGCCACGAGTTACATTAAAATGATGGCGCATACTGCCCCTGTAAATGTGGGTGTGTTTTTTGGTTTGAAAGGGCGTGTTATAACAACAAGCTCTGCTTGTACATCGGGCTCTCAAGGAATAGGCTTCGCCTATGAAGCGATTAAGTTTGGCCGACAAAAAATAATGGTGGCTGGTGGAGCAGAGGAATTATGCATCACAGAGGCTGCAGTATTTGATACGCTTTATGCAACATCTACAAAAAATGAAACACCAAAACAAACACCAAGACCTTTTGATAAAAATCGCGATGGCTTAGTGATAGGCGAAGGCGCGGGTACACTTATTTTAGAAGAATACGAACATGCAAAAGCGCGCGGAGCAACAATATTAGCTGAGGTGGTTGGTTTTGGTTGTAATTCTGATGGACAGCACGTTACTCAACCAACATCAAAAACAATGCAACTAGCGATAGAAATGGCACTGCAAGATGCCAATTTAGAACCAGGAAAAATTGGTTACGTTAATGCTCATGGTACATCAACAGATAAAGGTGATATTGCCGAGTCTCACGCAACGTTTAAAGCATTGGGCAGCAAGCCTATTAGCTCGTTAAAAAGTTATTTGGGGCATACATTAGGTGCTTGTGGTGCAATAGAAGCATGGGCAAGCATTAATATGATGGCTGATAACTGGTTTGCACCAACAATTAATTTAGATAACGTTGATGACGAATGTGCTCAGCTTGATTACATAAGGCATCAAGGGCGTGAGATTAATACCGATTACGTGATGAGTAATAACTTTGCGTTTGGTGGTATTAACACCTCTTTAATATTTAAACGCTATAAAGTAGATTAAACACGTTAAAAGATAAGTTATGACTAACTGTTAGCTCATTTTTACTGTATAATTTGCGACCCTTGATAATGTGGCCGTAGGTTATACAGCATGAATTTTAAATCTTTTAGTTTCGCTCCTGAAATCATCCAGGCGTTGGACGAACTTAACTATCACACCCTTACGCCCATTCAGCGCGCAGCAATTCCTGCTGTTCGTAAAGGTAAAGACGTTTTAGCCAGTGCACAAACTGGTACCGGCAAAACTGCTGCGTTTGCTTTACCTATCATCCAAAAATTGGTTGAGTCTGAACTCAGCACAACTAATGCACCTCATGCATTAGTACTTGCACCAACGCGTGAACTTGCAGAGCAAATTGCAAATAATTTTAGAGATTTTGCAAAGCATACATCACTTAAAGTCGTTAGCTTATTTGGTGGTGTTAGCACTGCTGGCCAAGCAAACGCTTTAAAAGAAGGTGTTGATGTTGTTGTTGCAACGCCAGGTCGTTTATTTGACCATATTCGCCTAGGTAACTTAAGCCTTGCGAATGTTAAGCACCTTGTTCTTGATGAAGCTGACCGTATGCTTGATATGGGCTTTATTGAAGATATGCAAAACGTGATTAAAAGCTGTGCAGAAGAGCGCCAGATTTTACTTTTCTCTGCTACATTCCCTGCAGCAATTAAACAGTTTGCATCTAAGGTATTAAAACAAGCTGAAATAGTTCGTGTTGATCAAACTAATAGTACAGCAAGCACTGTTGAGCATGTTGTTTACCCAGTTGAAGAACGTCGTAAGCAAGAGCTACTTTCTGAATTGATTGGCAAGAAAAACTGGCAACAAGTGCTTGTCTTCGTAAATATGAAAGAAACCGCTGATGAGCTTGTTAAAGAGCTTAACCTTGATGGTATTCCGGCAGGCGTTTGCCACGGTGATAAATCTCAAGGTAACCGTCGTCGTGCTTTACGTGAATTTAAAGAAGGCAAGGTACGCGTATTAGTGGCTACAGAAGTCGCTGCTCGTGGTATTGATATTGATGGCTTACCTCGTGTAATTAATATTGATTTACCATGGCTTGCAGAAGATTACGTTCACCGTATTGGCCGTACAGGTCGTGCTGGTCGTCAAGGTCAAGCAATCTCATTTGTTAGCCGTGAAGAAGAAAATACGTTGTTTGAAATTGAAACGCTAATCGGCCAAAAAATCAAACGTGTATATTTAGAAGGTTATGAAGTAAGTAACCGTGAAGTACTCATTGATAAAATTGGTAAAAAACCAGCGCATTTACGCCGTACACGTTCTAACAAGTTATCAGGACAAGCAACCGGTGAAGCGAGAGCAGTAAATCGCTCACGTATTTCAAGCGTTCGTAAAAGCTTAAAAGGCGAAAAACTGTCACTTAAAAAGTCATAGTTAACGCCGTTTAGTTTAAAAAACCTGAGTTTACTCAGGTTTTTTTGTGTCTAAAATTTGAGTGTTAGTAAAGTTATACCAATCTGCTTATATATGGGGCCTATTTAACGTTAAGAAAATTACGCTAGAACTAGGCAAAAGTTTTTGTATCTAGTTGTTCTCGGCAATTGCTCCCTGCATTGCTCTACCTCCTGCATCCATGCAGTTGTAAATGAAAAATTTTTAACGACGATATAGTGCAATTTAATTCGTTAAATTGATCAAAGATTTATGCAGGTTGGTATTAATACATTTAGCACAAAAAAGCCTCACAAAGTGATAACACCATTCAGTTAAGCATGTTTTGACTTAATGGTGTACCGAGTTTTTGAAATTCGAACGGTCCTACTTTTGGGCCGTTTTCTTTTTTCTGGAAGAATATAACGTTTCACTCGTTCTCG
>NZ_JADYXB010000052.1:0-21185 GCF_015864485.1 Pseudoalteromonas sp. SWN166 | reverse complement strand
CGATGATCAGGGATTGGTGAAAAATGTTCATTAAAGGCAGATAACATTTGAGACTCCTATGAATTAGAAGCCTATTTGATCACACTTGGCTCAAAATGGAAAGTTCATGATCTTGCCCTGGTTAAGCAGTAAATAGGAAGGATTACATTATTAATGTGCTAGTTTAGGCATTAGAACATAATGTTAAATGCCTATAATTAAAATTGTATTTAAAACAAAGCGTGGTAATTATTTAAGTATCAATAGATTTAAGCGATCGTAAAAACAGCCCTAAGCCGCCAAACGCTAAAATTATAATAACAATCAAATCAAACGACGTCATAGTCCGCATGCTAAATCGAACACTCGATATAACGCCAAATATTAGTGCGGTTAACGATCCTAGCGATAGCACCCAGCCTAAAATGTTTTTAGAATTATAAAAAATCAGACCCACACCAAAAATAAACGGGATCATAACCATGCCGCCTGTAACGCCAAAGCCACCTAAAGCATTAACACTATAAATACGAGAACTTAGTCCAAAATTAGAGGTTACCGAAATTGCGTTTAGCAGCATATAAAAGCCGCCGCACATCATAATCAAACCGATAAAAAAATGCCCAATACCACCAGAGCTTCCACCCGCACCTTTCATTATTAATTATTCCTTTTATATTTTTAAATTAATCATTTTAAATGGTAATTGCTCGACTATTAACATTTACCGCTGTAAACGTAATCAATCAGTGCAAGCGCGAAAAATTTATCGCGTAATTACATGCCAAATAACATAAAACCAAGATAAAAAACCATGCAAGATTGCCCATAACACAGACTCGTTAGCACTCCATGAAATGGCAATTGCTAGGGCTGTACCAAAAGAGACTCCATATTTTACTATTTCATTTCTTGAGTTTCTCATTAATTATATTCCTCGATTCTAACTTATTAGCTGCTTGATTTATTTACTAAAACTGAAAACTCTTTACCATCAATATTTATGCTTGCTTCTTTGCCCAGCTCAACGACTAAAGAAGGTGCCATATGTTTTTCACCTAATTTCAGGTCGGTTGCTAAGCTTACGGTCGAGTCATCAATTGGCGTTAGTGTAAGGGCAAAGCTATAGGAATTATCAACTGAAACTGATGCCTCTTCGTTTGAATTTACTACTAAAGTAGGTGAGCCAATTAGGTTTTTATTATCATAAAATTTAGCGTTCACTACAAAACTATCATTAGCTTGTGCAAATGAGACAAAGCCTAAAAACGCTACTATTGCCATTAATTTTTTCATTATTATCTCCATATAAATTGATACAGCTTAAAGCTATTAAGGCTTTATTGGCTGTGATTTTTCAGCTAGCAATTTTCTAGTGATTGATGTTACATCGTTCACTATACTTTCCATGCGCTAAGGCACTTAACAGTGCCTGTTAGTGTTTCTATATTTACACCAGAGAACTTTAATGTAAACAATAAATTAAATAAGCCATTTATTAGAGTAATTTGTGATACAAAAAACGACTTTTAATAATTTTATGGAGCATTTTAGATTTCGCCACACTGCGAATTAACAAGAAAGAGTCCTATTAGGTTTCATTGATATATTGGGGGAATTAAGTATTTAGGTCGGCTGGGCTGAGGATAAAAGGTGATGTAAGTTAACAGCACCTGTTTGAGTATTTACTTGGTTATATGTAATTTAGCTAGGTGGTATAAAAACGCTTAACCAATTGATCTATATACATCAATACTACTATTGGTTAAAAGCCCAGTAACCTGCGTACCAAACGCTTTAAAGTGTGGCTCGTTTTTATGCGCTTCAAAGTGCTCATCAGACGCCCATTGTTCGCTAACTACATAGTCAGTATGCTCAGCATCACTTTTTACCGATAATTCATAACGTAAGCACCCTACTTCTTGGCGCGATGACTTTTGTAAGTTTTCAAGTGCTGTAAGCATTACATCTGCATCAACATTTTTGCACGATAGTGCAGCTATAACCGTTAACATGTGTATTCCTTATAAAAGTTAAGGTGTAGATAATCTACACCTTAAAATATTTAATTTAACTTTGCGTTTGAGGTAAGTTTACTGATCCCACTGCGGCGCAAAGTCTGGTGTTGCTTGTCGGTCGCCACAATCTAAGCCATCAATGCGGGCTATGTCTTCATCATCTAATTTAACATGGTCGTTAAAGTTATCTTCCAAGTTTTTACGCTTAGTTGATGATGGAATTGTCGTCATGCCATTGGCGTTAACCCATGCTAAAACAACTTGTGCCGGGCTTGCATCATGCTTTTTAGCAATATCGATAATGGTTTGATCTTTAAGCACCTTACCTACAACAAATGGCATATATGCTGTTACATGAATGTCGTGCTGGGCACAAAAAGCACGCAATTTAGTGTTAGTTAAGTACGGGTGTACCTCAACCTGATTGGTAAATATTTCACGTGAGTCAAGCGTTTGCATTGCTTCATTTAAGTTTGCAATAGTGAAATTAGAAACACCAATGTGCTTAGTTAAACCAAGCTGCTTTGCTTTTAATAATTCAGTAAGGTATTCACTCATTGGCTCGTCGTTAGCAGGCGATGGCCAATGAATTAGCAGTAAGTCGACCGAATCAACTTGTAGCTTTTCAAGTGACTTTTTAACGCTTGGAATAAAATCGCTTTTATTTAATTTGTTATTCCACACTTTGGTAGTTAAGAATATTTCACTGCGCGGAATATTGCTGTCTTTTATAGCTTGACCTACTTGCTCTTCGTTGCCATAAATTTGTGCGGTATCAATATGGCGAAACCCAACTTCGAGTGCCATTTTTACTGAGTTATAGGCAGTGTCGCCCTCTAAGCGGAATGTTCCCATACCGAGTTCTGGCATTTCTATTACACGTTGTGTCATGGTTTATCCTTATAAAATAATCGGTTTTGAAATACAAACTTCACTGAAGCTTTACGAAATACACCTTTTACTTATTATTACGACTGTCACTTAAAAATCTATGACCTCATAACAGGTATGAGGTCATTAATTTTAGTTTCAACCTTAACAGCTAAGACTTTATACTTGCTGAATTTCACGTTTATCAAGCATACCGCTGTAACGTGTAACAGCAATTGCGCAAATTGATGATTTACAAAATCATAAGTTAATTGGTTTTAGTGACTCCCCTAAATTAAATACCTGGCCGTTAGTAAAGCCCGCTTTATTTACGTTTTCGCTTAGCGCAAGCAGCGGTGAAACAGTGCGCCAGCGGTGTATTGCAAACCAAGGTGTTGCGTTACTTTCTCACTTTATGATTGGCAATGACCTAAAAACAGGTAAATTAGTTGAAGTGTTACCCAATGCAATTAGCTCGCCAAATAACCGAGAAATTATACAAGCCGTGTATTATAAAAACAGTGCGGTATCACCTTGAATTACAGCGTTTTTAGATTTTATAAAGCCTAGGCTTAGTTTATAAGCTCTGTATATTGATATGCTTATTAAATGTTTTAACCGCTTTTTTGACGTTTTTTATAATCAAAAAGTATAAATAATAAAAGTAGTAATTAAAGGTATTAAGCAAATGGATTCTTTAACGCAGGTAGCATTAGGCAGTGCTGTAGGATATGCGGTATTAGGCAACAAAGTAGGCCGAAAAGCCGTTTTGTGGGGCGCTATTTTGGGCACACTCCCTGATTTAGATGTATTTTTGCCTTATGGCGGATCTGTAGAAGCATTTACTTATCACCGTGGCTTTAGCCATTCGTTATTAATACATTTATTAATTAGCCCGCTTATTGTATGGCTAATATTAAAAGTACACGCGGGAATGCAAACTTATAAAGTACGCTGGTTTTGGCTGGTGTTTTTGAGTTTATCTACCCACGCTTTACTAGACAGCTTAACGGTATACGGTACACAATTACTCTGGCCTTTTACTGAGTACCCCTTTGCGGTTTCTAGTGTGTTTATTATTGATCCCGCTTATACGCTTCCTTTATTGATTGGCGTAATATGTACGCTAATACCCAAAATAAAAGCAGCAACGGCTTATCGCATAAATACAGCAGCCTTAGTTTTAAGTAGCCTATATTTATTCTGTGCTTTAATTTTAAAAGTAAATATTGATAACAAGGTAAAAACGGCCCTCAATAACAGGCAAATACCAGTAAATGCGTATGTTAGTACGCCTGCACCGCTAACCACTTTGCTGTGGCGTATTGTTGTGATGTCTGACGGGCAATACTATGAGGGTTATGCATCAATATTTGACGCGCCCAACGATGTTACTTTAACGGCTTATCAAACAACGCCTTCATTGTTAAATAATATTAGCGATGAATGGGCTATAAAACGCTTGCAGTGGTTTACTAAAGGGTTTTATTCGGTGCGCCAACAGCAAAGTAATGTTGTTCTTTCTGATTTACGTATGGGTATGGAATGCAACTATGTGTTTAATTTTGTAGTGGGTCAAAAAAATAATTTAGAAGTAAGCCTTGGTAACTTTGAAAAAATAAGTCAAAGACCAAACTTAAACAATCTTCATAAAATATGGAACAGAGTTTGGCAACCAAATGTGTCTTTAGCATCACCCGCTGCAAAAAATGACTGCAATAGCGAATAACTCCATATCAGATTCGTACTAACTTGGTAGGATAAGTTAAGTTCAAGCGGCAATTAAACTAAATAGCTCACTCAAGTGATTGCTGCTTTTTTTGCTGATACATTGCAACATCAGCATCTTGAATCATATCCTCAACCGATTTATCTGTATCGTGTTTAAAGTGCGTTACTCCTACGCTGTAATCAATTTTGTATGGCTTATTTAAGGTATTATTAGCATGCTCTATTGCATCCGCAAACCTTTGTAAAACAAACTCTGCTTTTGTCTCGTCTGAGTCGCTTAGCATCGCTACAAATTCATCTCCACCAAGTCGACCTATTACTTCACAATCACGAAATGAACTAAGCATAATTTGTGCAAATTTATTTAATACAAAATCGCCTTCTTGGTGTCCATAAATATCATTAATTTGTTTAAACTTATTGAGATCAAACAATATAAACGACATTGACACTTTGTTTCGCCTACAGACATTTAGCGTATGTTCGGCAAGGTTTAAAAAGCCACGTCGATTAGAGATTCTTGTTAACTCATCAATTGTGGCTAGTTGAATTGATTGAATTTCTCGCTCGACTAACGTGCCTAAATCTCTTAGTAATTGTTTTTCTTCATCATTGAGTTGTCTAGGTTTACTATCAGCAAGGCACAAAGTGCCTATAATGACTCCTTCCCGTAATTTTAAAGGAAAGCCTGCATAGAAGCGTACTTTAGGATCGCCAGTAACAAAGGGGTTATCAAAAAACCTTTCGTCCTTTGCTGTATCTGGGATTATTAATAACTCGTCTTGATTTATGGTGTGGCCACAAAATGAGGTTTCGCGAGGAAGCTCTGGTGCATCAAGCCCCTGCCTTGATTTAAACCACTGGCGGTCTTCGTCAATCAAAGTAACCAATGAAATAGAAACATTAAACATACGCTTGGCAATACGAGTAACACGATCAAAGCGCTCTTCATGCGACGTATCTAGAATTTTTAATGCTCTAAGCGCGTGTAATCGCTCAGCTTCGTTATTTGGAATCTCAGGTTTAATCATTAAAGCTCTATTAATTTTAAATGTTTTATAAATTGCGAAATTGGAGTGAATATTTTCGAGTATATAATCCGATAAACTTATCAAAACTATAAACAGCCTACCCTTTAAAACTAGAACATTACATAAAAATAGCAATAAATAAATACTGATAAATATCAGTGAGTAATGCCTAAATAAAGATAAGGTTCAATCCGCAAAAAATTATGATTAAAACAGGTGGGATTAGTGCTTGGATACAACACAGCTACTTTTTAATACAAAAAGTAGTAGTGGCTATTTAGTTTTATTTAAATAGCCACTGGATTTGGCATACATACAAAAATAAACACTTTAATTTTGGTGTTCATATTGCCCACGATAAACTTCAAACACTTTTAAAACAGTATGTTGCTCTTTAGTTAGGTTATCAAACCAATCATCAAACAGCTCATCGTCTTCTTGTTCACTAAGTGCCATATACCGCGCTAATAATTCTACAATATCGTTATGGTTGCAGGTTAAAGGGTTTAATTGCTGCGCCAAGGTACTGTGGTCGCGCTCTCTTAGGGTTTCCATCACCCCTTGATCAATTTGTTCTTGTTGTTGTGTTGCGTCACTCATACATAACCTCTGTAATAACTTTATAACCGTATTTGTTAACGTTTTTAACTCTTAAATATAGTTATAACAGCCTAAACGGCAATAGCCAGCATTTTTAATTCAAGTGCTTATTTTTTGATTTGTTTGCACAAATAGCCAGCAATTACAGCCTGTTTGAGGAACATTTAAATAATTTGCAATGGGAGAATAAATACGTTAAATTAAAATGATACATTATCACATATCATTTATTAAGGCGTATTATGAAACCAAATATTCATCCTGATTACAACGTGGTTGCTTTTCACGATACCGCTGCCGATTCTTACTTTATTATTGGCTCAACCATAAAAACGAGCCGCACAGTAGAAATAAACGGTAATACATACCCATACGTACCTATTGATGTATCAAGTGACTCGCATCCATTTTATACCGGCAAGCAAAAAACTACCGCTACAGATGGTCGCGTTGCGCAGTTTAATCGTCGTTTTAAAAGTTTATCGACGGCTAAAAAGGAAAATGTATGAAAGTATTAACCTCTTTGAAAAGTGCGAAGCAACGCTCTGGGTGTCAAATTGTAAAACGCAAAGGCCGTGTATTTGTAATTTGTAAAAACAACCCACGCTTTAAAGCAGTGCAAGGTATGAAAAAGAAATAAGTTAAACGGGGATGCTCAACATATAATTAGGTAGCTTGCTTAAGCTACCTAATTTAGGGGGACTATTTTACCACTACCGAAAACTCTGGCACTGCCTGAATTACTTTTTTTACCGTACAGGTATTAACGGCTGCAATAAGCGCCTTTTTATATTTATCAGGGAAACCTTCTGGTAAGTTAATCTCAATTGAAAATAGCTTTTTACCGTTGTCATCTACATTTTCGTTATTTTGAGTAAGCGTCATACCTTGCGTTGAGATATCACGCTGCTCACAAAACTTACGCGCATAAAAACCTGCACATAAAACCATACTTACTAAAAAATAATCAAACGGTTCAGGGAATTCAGCCCCGCCACCAGCATTTACACTTTGATCGCTTATTACTTCTAGGTCGCCAAATTTAGCGCTTTGCTTTTGGCCTTCTAACATTGAAACTGAAATTTCCATTGTGTTTCCTTATATTTATTGCTGCAGATACCTTTAACGCAATTAATTAAAAGTAACTACTAAAGATACATAGTGTTTAGGTTTACGAACCGAATAGTAATTCAAAGAACCCTGGAGGCTCGTGTAACTCATGATATTTTTTACGTAAATTATCTATATTTTTCAGTGGTTCTTTTGCAGCACTTAGCCCCTGCTCGTTTGCTGCTTTTTTTGCAAGTTCAGCTTGAGCAATCACTTTATCAAGGCCCTGCAATGACTGCTCAGCTTTTTTGTAAAACTTAGCTGTTTTACTTACTTTAACCAGCTTAATAAATTCATCGATTGCGGTATTAAATTCGTCTATCTGTGTAGCCTGCACTGCTTGTTTGTATGCAAGGCCGGTGTTTTTCATATTTATTTCAAGATCGACTGGCTGCTGGGCTAAAGCCAACGAGCTAAATAGTAACGTAATAGCTAAATAAAAATACTTCATGAAAAACCCTATAAATAAAAGAGGACTAATTGTATCAATTATAGAGATAAAAGTAACTCAGGTACTTAAGCGCCTTATGCATTTACTGTAAAGCCCCTTTACAGTACTAAAAGATAAATGTTAGCTGTGGCTAACATTCTTTTGAAGTCATGACATAAATAATTTAACTATTTCACTACAAAAGCAAACTTCACCATAACGTTACAGTTATTAAAAATAAAAAAAACTAAATTGCGTTTTTAGCAATTACTTACCTCTACAAAAAAATATTTTTTGAATTTATATCATTTAAAATCAAAGACAAAAACAAATACACACTGAAACAAAATAAATACACGTTGCCAATAACACAAACCAAACGTTAACAGAAACATTATAACACATTGTTTTAATTTAATTTCAACAATTAACTCACCCCGTTTTTTTGTAACTTCAACGAAAACCGATTGCCTGCAACCCTACAGATGTTAAATATGGGTACACAATGTAAATCCTGCATACAAAAATTATTAACATGAAGTTTATATTGCAGTTAGATTTAAAAAAACAAACAATTTATCTAGGGGATAACATGAAATCTTATAACCAGCTCTCAAGCTGTATAAAAACGGCACTTTGTTTAAGTGCAATTGGTTTATCGCATACTGCTCTCGCAGCAGATGCTGATGATAAAAAAATGGAACGAGTTGAAGTAACTGGTTCAAAAATCAGCCGAGTAGGTGCAATTGCACCAGCACCAGTAACTGTAATTACGGGTGAGCAACTTCTTAATACCGGTGCAGTAAATATCGGTGAAGCGTTAAATAAATTACCAGCACTAGGTAATACATATTCTTTAGCAAACTCAGGCCGCTTTATTGGTACTGCAGGCTTAAATATTCTTGATTTACGTAACATGGGTACTGACCGTACGCTTGTACTTGTAAATGGCAAGCGCCATGTATCAAGCTCAGCTGGCTCACAAGCTGTAGATACTAATACTATACCAAGCGTATGGGTTGAACGTGTAGAAATTGTAACCGGTGGTGCCTCTGCTGTTTACGGTGCTGATGCAGTAACAGGTGTTGTTAACTTCATTTTAAAAGAAAACATTGAAGGTCTTGATTTTACAGCAACTAAAGGCGTTTCAGATTTAAGTGATTACAATAATGAAAAGGTTACTTTTTCATATGGTAAAAACTTTAATGATGGACGTGGTAACGCAGCCTTTGCAGTAGAGTACTCAGCACAAGACTCTTTAAATGCGTTAGATCACCCTTGGACTGATGGCTCATATAGAAGCTTACGTAACCAAGCACAAACTGATGCTAATAAAGACGATCCTAATTTCCCAGATAAAATTTATACTTCGAATGCTGGTTACTATGCGCTAAATAATGCGGGCGTATTTGATTTAGGTAATGGGTTTGTTAATACCTTTAATCAAGATGGTTCTCATCGTGATATATACACTGGTGATAATGTTGATGGTTTATCATGTGCAAATTGTGATTCATTTAATTTAGCTCAGTTTGACGAGATACAACCAAAATTTGAGCGTTACAATGTAAATTTTAAAGTTAACTATGATGTAACTGACGATCTAAATGCTTATTTTGAAGCCAAATACGTAAACAGTGAAGGTGAAAGTATTGGCCAGCCTGCGTTCTTTTTCTTTGATCCAGATAACAGTATTAAAATTGATAATGCGTACTTAGATCCGAGCGTAAAAGCGCTTATGCAAGAAGCTAACGAAGGCAAAGGCGTTGAGTCGATTGCTCTTAACCGTATGATGAAAGATTTAGGTCGTCGTATCGAAAGTAACACGCGTGAAACGACTCGCTTTGTTGCTGGTCTTAAAGGTACTGTGTTTAGTGATTGGGACTTAGATGCGTCTATTGTTAGAGGTAAAACAGAGTTAGAACGCGTAAATGGCGCTAACATGATCAAAGCTAATTACTTTAATGCACTTGATGCCGTAGATGATGGAAATGGCAACATTGTGTGTAGAAGTGAAGCAGCGCAAGCTGAAGGCTGTGTTCCTGTAAATATCATGGGCTTTGGCGCACCTAGCGATGCAGCAATTGACTACATTAATACAGTATCAACGGGTACATCTGAAATAACGCAAACTGTAGTATCTACATCTCTTGCAAATGGTGCTTTGTTTGAACTACCTGCAGGCTATGTAGGTATGGCTTTTGGTGTTGAATACCGTAAAGAAGAAAGTGAAACAAAAGAGCCAGATAATGCTGAAGGTACATTCTTTAATGCACTTGGCGAAGACAAAGGCGACTTTGACGTAAAAGAGATTTTTACAGAAGTATCAATTCCACTACTTTCTGATATGCCATTTGTTCAAGACTTAGTGTTAGATGCTGCTGTACGTTATGCTGATTACAGCACGATTGGCGATGCAACTAGCTGGAAATTAGGTCTTGATTGGACTCTAAACGATGAACTTCGTTTTCGTTTAACGCAATCAGAAGCGCTAAGAGCGCCAAACATTGGTGAAATTTTTGGTGCACCGAGCCAAACTTTCTACAGCGTAGATGACCCTTGTCAGGCCGATAACTTAAATGATTTACAAAACAGTGGTACACGCCGTGCTAACTGTGCTGCACTAGGTGTACCAGAAGGTTTTGATTCAGATTATGATTCACAAACACTTGAAGGTTTACAAAGTGGTAACCGCGATGTGAAAGGTGAAGAGTCAACCAGTACTACAATTGGTTTAGTGTACCAACCAGAGTTTATTGAAAACGCAACACTAACTATCGATTACTGGAAAATTGAGCTTGAAGATGCAATCTCAACTATCAGTGCACAAGATATCCTAGATCGTTGTGTTGATAGCGGCTCTGGTATTTCTAATCAATACTGTAGCCTTATAACACGTGACGCAAACAGTGAAATTTCGTTAATCCAAAACTCAGTACTTAATGTATCAGGTCAAGAAGCATCTGGTGTTGACTTTGAGTTAGGTTACGACTTTGATGCGCTTGAAGGTAGCTTTAAAACGCGCTTTATTGGTACATACTTAATTGAACGTAAAGAGTTCCCGTTCCAAGATGAACCTAGCGATTACATTGAATATGCAGGCGTTACAGGTGAAGCGCAATGGCAAGCTAACTTAAATATAGAATACAGCTACGAGAACTTATACACATCTTTAAGCACTCGTTATATCGAAGAAGTAAGCTTATACACAGACCAAGATTTAAGCGATAACCCTAACCCAAATAGTTTAACTACTTTTGGTACATACATAATTACTGATATGACAGTTGGTTATAACTTTGACAATGGTGTTGGCTTAAAAGTGGGCGTTGATAACCTATTCAATCGTGAACTACCTTATGGCACACGTGGTGATGGAAGCGGAAGCGCTAGCTACGACAATATTGGACGTTTTGGCTACATTACTTTTTCATATAGCATGTAAGTTTAAATCCATCCAAGTACGGATTTAAGGTAAAGTAATTAAAACGCCCAATGTAGTTCATCGGGCGTTTTTATTTTATCCTATTATGTATTTACTTAATATTACTCAGCCACACACTTTGATACGGCTCAAGCTCTATTGTTAATTGGCTTTCTTCAATTGTTTTATCTGCCACTAAATCAAACCACTTTTGAGTATTAATCAAATTTAGGTCAGCCAATGTGAGTGTTTGTGGCTTATCACTAATGTTATAAACACAAAATATGCTTTGCCGCCTGTCAATGCTTTGTCTCCAAAAACCAAATAACCCACCCGCTAAATGCAGCGTAAACTGAGTAGCGTTAGGATGAAAAGCCCCCTGCTTTTTACGTACTGCCAATAAGCTTTTTATGCCGTTAAACACTTTATGATGGTGACTATACTTTTCACCAATGGCGGCTAATAGCTTTGACTCTTGCCACCGATGGCGATTTATAGCGCGGTTATGCTGTGAATTTTCAAATCGGTCGTAATCGTTAGTTGTACCCAACAAACTATGAATATAAAGCCCTGGGATACCTTCAAGTGCAAACATAATTGCGTGAGCACACATAAATCGCTCAAGGCCAAACTTATCGGGGCCATTGTGCGTCCCTTGTAGTGCATCAAATAAAGCAATATTTAGCTCGTACGGTGTATGTGTGCCATCGTTACTTGTACGCATAGATACACGACCACCAAACTGCATAGTTGTACTTACTAGTGACGCCACTTCGCTGGGTTGTAGTAAACCTTCAATGGGTCTGAGCCCTACTCCATCATGCGAGGCTATAAAGTTAAAGTATGCAGTACCATTTTGCGCAGGCGGCATACTCATCATCCAATGTTTAATTGCTGTGCTATCGCCGCTAAGTAATGTGTGTAGCAACAATGGCGGCAATGCAAAGTTATAAATACTGTGCGCTTCGTTAGCGTTACCAAAGTACGATAGGTTTTCTTGGTTTGGAATATTGGTTTCGGTAATTATAACTACGCTGGGCTCTGCGTGCTCAATAAGTGTTCGCATTAGCCTTACTGCTTCATGTGTTTGCGGCAAGTTAATGCAACTTGTATTAAGCTGTTTCCACAAAAATGCAACCGCATCAAGCCTAAACAAACGCACGCCATTGTCTAAATAATGCCTAATTATTCCCACAAACTCTTTAAGTACATCAGGATTACCAAAGTCAAAATCAACCTGATCGTGACTAAACGTACACCATACGTGCTTTTCGCCGCTTGGCGTTGTTACCGTATTTAATAACGATGAGGTTCGCGGGCGTACAACTTGGCTTAAATCATCCGTTACGCTCGCCGTTTTAAAGTAGTCTTTACCCGGGTGTAAATCATTTAAAAAGTTTTCAAACCATACGCTTCTGCTTGAGCAATGGTTTATAACTAAATCTGCCATTAGCTTTACATCTTTAGCGATGTTTTGAATATCTCCCCAATCACCCAACGACTCGTTAACTTGCACGTAGTTCATTACGGCAAAGCCTTCGTCTGAGCTGTACGGGTAAAATGGCAATATATGCAGGGCATTTAGCTGCATATCACATTGCTCTTTTATAAACCTGTGTAGTGTTTTAAGCGGTGCCTCCATTGGGCTCGATACGGCAAATTCACTATCATCGTGTTTAATAATAGAGTCGCCATAAGCAATCAATACTATATCTTGCTCATCCCATCGGTTTGTATGGGGTGTTGGGTCGCGCAGTGCATTGCTACCTAATATAATTTTAATAAGTTGCTGAGCAAGCTCAGTAACCGATAAAGGCAGCTCAACTCCCTCATAAATAATATGAAGATGTTGCTCTACTCGTTGTAAAAATAATTCGCTAACTGAAATCACATGCGCCCCTAATATTTATTATTTAGACTTATAGGCTAGTTAACCTGCGTACAGGTTAACTATATTCTTCGTTATCTAGCTCTACGGCTTCTTTTAAGCGCTCAAGTACGTCTGGCATTGCTGATACAACACGGTTCCAACTTGGCACAAATGGCGCTTCCATTGGGTTTTCTAAAAAGTGTTGCCCTGCTTCCATAATATTTTGTGCAAACATTTCTACTGCTTTTTCTTCTTGGTGTACATCAAGTGTTAACCCGTTCATAAGCGCGTCGTTATGATACGTTTCTATAAAATCTAGCCCGATACGGTAGTACGTTGCTTTTAATGAGCGAATTGTTTCGCTGGTAAAGGTAACACCTTGTGTTGCCAGCTTTCTAAACAATGCCTTAGTAATATCAATCGACATTTTAGACAAACCTGCACTTTGGTCATCAAGTGAAAGTTCTTGGTGCTTATGATCGTAATTATCGGCAATATCTACCTGGCACAAGCGGTTATGGGAGTAATTACGATACATTTCACTCAGTACGCCTATTTCAAGGCCCCAATCACTTGGAATGCGAATATCGTTTAATACATCGCGTCTAAACGAAAACTCACCAGCTAATGGGTATCTAAAAGAGTCCATATATTCAAGGTAGTCTGTATTACCTAAAATAGTTTTAAATGAGCGAAGTAATGGCGTTACTAATAAGCGCGATACACGGCCATTAATTTTGCCATTAGCAGTACGCGGGTAAAACCCTTTACAAAATTCATAGTTAAAACGCGGGTGCGCAACAGGGTAAATTAACCGCGCTAGTAGGCTTCTATCATAGGTTAAAATATCGCAATCGTGCAGCGCAATAGACTCTACTTCCGCTGTTGCTAATTTATAGCCCATGCAATACCACACATTACGGCCTTTACCCAGCTCACGCGGTGCAACGCCTAGCTCTTGTAATTCTTTATCAAGTGCTTGTAAGCGTGGGCCGTCGTTCCATAATACTTTGTGGTTTTGGTTTAACTCTTTAAAAAAGCCAAGTGCATGGCGGTACTGTGCTTCGTCGGCTCTATCTAAGCCTATAGTAATTTGTGATAAATACGGTACTTCACGTAATTCGCTAACTATATTTTGCAGTGCAGGGCCTTCAAGTTCACTAAATAACGAAGGAAGTATTAATCCCATTGGGCGCTGCTTGCTAAAAGTAAGTAGCTCTTTTTCTAGATCTTCTATTGGTCTGTCGGCAATGTTATGTAATGTTGTAATAATGCCATTTTGATAAAAATCAGCCATGAGATGTTTGCTCCTCAGAAATACTTAAAATACTGCTTATGCACGGCAACGATGTTATTTCTTCAATCCAGCCCAGCGGTGCTGGCGATTGAGAGTATCGTGCTTTGTTGTGCGACAATTTAACCGGCTTTTTACTCGCCGGATTGGCGATAATAATGGCGATATTTGCATGCTCTAACATTTGCTTATCGTTATCGCTATCACCCAGTGCTATAACCGTGAGAGGCTTTCTGAAATGATGGGTAAACTGTTTAACTAACCACTGCTGTGCAGCGCTTTTATCGGTATTTTTGGCAATATGAATGAAGCGCCCGCCAATTTTTATATCGTAGCCGAGTGCTTCAACGTCATTTACAAAGGCTGTGAGTAATTCGTCATTGCCATACCAATAAAGAGGGTCTGAATAATCGCGAGTTTGTGCGCGTCTTGCTTGTGCATCGCTAAGACCAGTAAGCTCTGATATTTGCTCACTCGATAAGTCACTAAACAATTTGTAATGTGCTTTGTAATCCGCCTTTAAAGTATTTAAGTCCTTTAATAAACTAGATAACGGCTTTGCCATTGCATAACACCAGTACGCGCCTACTTTTTTACAACCAATTGGCTTTAATTCAAAATAGTCTTCTGGAATAAATACCGCTGCACCGTTTTCGACAATAAAAGGCTGTTGAATATTTAAATTGTTTTTAAGCTCTATAACTTCGCAAAAAGTTTTACTGGTATTAAACACCACAGGAATATGTGCATATTGTAGCTGCTGTAATAACTCACTGATATTATTTGTATTGTAATCAGCATGATCGAGTAGTGTGCCGTCCAAATCTGTAAAAATAATAGGTTGAAGTGTGTCGTCACTTGTTAGGTGCATACCGCTAATATCGCGGTTGCTATCAAGTTCAATTAACGCATTTGCTTTAGCGCTCAGTGTGTTTAAGTTCTCACGCGTAATGCGCTCAAAATGAGAAATAAAATACACCAATTGCTCGTTAGTCATGGTGCCTGAGCCTTCACCTTTTTTGGCTATTAGCTTTTGTTCTTGCTCTTGTCGCCATGTAAAAACATCACTAAAACTCGGTGCTTTTAGCATAACGGTATAATCAATTAGGTTAAAAACGGCTTTGTATTCGTTTGCTAAACAGCTATTTACACAGCGGCGCCAAACGCCTTCTTTATCAAACTGTTGCTCTAACTCGTTAAGCGGCTCACTCAATGAAAACAGCGGTTGTGGCTCACTGCCCACGCACCACCCTTCTAAAATAACAATATCAACTGCCTTTTTGTTTGTTAGCCAATCACTTGCTGGCACGCAGTCGTCTTCGTGTTTATTAAAACGTGGAAGCGGTACGTTTACCTCTCCTGCCAGTAAATTAGTTATTGTGCTATTCATTAATGCTACGTCGTGAGTGCCCGGTACTCCTCTAGTAGTAAAAAGAGGATGTACATCTTTGGCAAGCTCAGTACGTACTTGTTTTGCTAAATAAAAGTCATCAATCGACAATGCAACACTGTTAAGTGGTGTGTTTTTAGAAAACCAGGTAACTAAAAAGTCGGCGAGTGTTGTTTTTCCTGAGCCTTGGCATCCATTTATGGCAACAAAAATAGGAGTATTTGTTTTTTTAGATTCGAGGATGTCATGCGCGAGCGGAACAAAATATTGCTCACTCAAATATTGATACTTTAAAGGCAGTTGGTGTTTTGCTAAAAACGGGGTTATATCCACAATATTGGCCTCTGACATAGTAACTCCTTTGCATACAATGCGTCTGGGAGTTAAATGCAGGTACTAGACCATTATTATTTTTATATATTTATTAATAGGTTAAAAAAATAGCGCATTATAAATGCGCTATTATGGTGCAATCTATTTAGCTAATGTGCAAAATTAAACTTTTTCAGGCTCTGCTTTTGGTAATACTAAGTTAAGTACTATTCCTAAAATAGCGCAAAGGCTTACGCCCTCTAAACTAAATTGGCTGCCACCAATATGCATACCGCCAATACCGCATACTAAAATAAGTGCAACAATACTTAAATTACGTGGTGCTGTTAAATCATCGCCCGACTTAACTAATGTATTTAAACCCACTACAGCAATAGATCCAAAAAGCAGAATCATAATGCCGCCCATTACAGGTACAGGTATAGTCTGTAAGCCAGATCCCATTTTAGCGACAAAGGCTAAAATAATGGCAATAACAGCTGTCCACATCATTACTTTAGGATTGAAGTTTTTGGTAAGCATAACTGCCCCCGTTACTTCTGAGTATGTAGTGTTAGGCGGGCCGCCAAATAATGATGCCGCAGAAGTCGCAAGGCCATCACCAAACAAAGTACGGTGAAGCCCAGGCTTTTTCAAAAAGTCTTTATTGGTTACTTGGCTAATAGCCATCATATCGCCAATATGCTCAATTGCAGGTGCTATTGCTACAGGTACCATAAACAAAATAGCCTGCCATTTAAATTCTGGCCAAGTAAAATTTGGTACAGCAAACCACTGTGCGTTAGTTACTGCGTCAAATTGCACAACGCCCATACCGAGCGATAAACAATAACCCGCTACAACCCCTGCTAATATAGGTATAAGCTTAAATACGCCTTTTCCCCACACTGCAAAAATAAGCGTAACCACTAACGAGAACAACGAAATATAAATAGCGCTGGTGTAATCAATAATTTGAATACTGCCGTCGCCACTTTTACCCATCGCCATATTTACAGCAACAGGTGCAAGCGCTAAACCAATAACCATAATTACTGGGCCCACAACCACAGGCGGTAAAATTTTATGAAGCGTTGCAACGCCTTTAAATTTTACTAATAAGCTTAAAAGCATATAAGCAAAACCCGCCACCATTAAGCCGCCCATTGTGGCCGGCACGCCCCACATTTGCACAGCGGCAATAATAGGTGCAATAAAGGCAAACGATGAAGCTAAAAATATAGGCACTTGGCCTTTAGTCACTACCTGAAACAGCAAAGTACCAATGCCTGCGGTAAAAAGCGCAACATTAGGATCTAAGCCCGTTAAAAGCGGCACTAATACCAGCGCACCAAATGCTACAAACAGCATTTGCGCGCCCGTTAAAATAGTTTTTATTGAAAAGGTGTCATTATTTTGCACTTAAGACTCCTAAACAGTACCGAATATTTTGTCGCCCGCATCACCTAAACCAGGGATAATATAGCCCTTTTCGTTTAAGTGGCTATCTACTGAGGCTGTAAATATTTCTACATCTGGATGAGCTGCAAGCGTTCTTTCAACACCTTCTGGTGCTGCAACTAGTACAATTACTTTGATTTCTTTACAGCCTGCTTTTTTAAGCATATCGATTGTGGCAATCATAGAACCACCCGTTGCAAGCATAGGGTCAATAACTAAGCTTAAGCGCTCATCAATATTACCTACTAACTTTTCAAAATATGGTACTGGCTCTAGAGTTTCTTCGTTACGTTCAAGACCAACCACACTTACTTTAGCCGCTGGTAATAACTGCATTACACCGTCCATCATGCCAAGACCAGCACGCAAAATAGGCACTACGGTAATTTTTTTACCTTTAATATGCTCTACTTTTAATTTATTGCCATCCCAGCCTGTAATTTCGTTATCTTCTAACTGTAGGTTTTTTGTTGCTTCGTAGGTTAATAAAGTACCTACTTCAGAACACAATTCACGAAAGCTTTTAGTGCTAATACCATGCGCGCGCATTAGGCCTAATTTATGTTGAACAAGAGGGTGAGAAATAACGTGAATAGCCATGATGTAAACCTAGTGATAGAAGAATTTGCGGTATTTTATATTAAAAAAGGTCATTTGACCTGTAGTTTTAAAGAGATTTTCATACATCGTGCCAAAATGTATTGTTTTGCTTGATATTTATGCAAGCCATCAACCCTTTTTATTTATTAAATGTTAATCGCTAACCAGCTGTTTACTTGCTGTTGCATATAACTATTTATTTTTTGATGCTCAGGGCTCCAGCCAGCTAAAAATCGATAAAAGTCAGCCCATGCAGCAGGCCATAAAGCGAGCCAATCGTCAGCTATTTTATCGGCAGGTGCTAAAGGGTGATAAGTAGCAATAGCAGCATTTAAATTATCAAAATAATACGCAAAATACTCATCAGCGCTTTCGTGTAATTGTGCATCACTTAAGCAACTGGTCATAAAATACATTACATCAATTATCCCGCAACCTGCTCCTATATATTGAAAATCATAACCGAGTATTTCATCGCGCTCATTTGCTGCAAAGTTAGCAAGTTTTGCATCGCCATGAATCAGCGTTTTGTACGCACAACTTTGTAGTTGCTCATCTATTTTATGTGCAGCATTTTTAATATCGGACTTTTTATCAAGGTTATCTTTTAGTTTATTAAACTCATCTGGGCGCGTGCTTAAATGCCAGTAATTGCCTTGCTGCCATAATCCATCTGCGGGTTTACTTAAGTTAAACGCATGAAAGTGTGCAAGCCACTTTAATATAGCTTTAACATTTTGTAGCCCCGCTTGAGTAAACCCATGTTTGGTGAAGTCTTTAAACACCAGCGCGTATTCATCGTCTTTATTAATTGCACTTATACATTCAATACTGTGCGCATATTTTGGTAAATACTGGCTATAAAGCTTATAAAAAGTGTATTCAACGCTATAGGAATACTGCTTTCTTTCAAGCGCAAATTCGCTTTGCTTAATTTTAGGGTGGTGTATATAGCTGGGTATTTTAATCGCTTTAACAACACAGGCTTTATCATCGAGCTGGCACTGCACAATACTGCCACACCCACTCCAAAGTGATGTAAGCGTATCGCCAATTTCAATGTACTTAAAGTGAGGTTGTAATAAAGGAATGTAAAATGCCATGGTAAAAATAACTATCCGTTTGTTTTGCTTTGCTTAAATTAGACCCACTCTTTACGAGCTATGAGTCTAAATTGCACGTATGAAAATGGCTACATAATTGCAGTTTTAATTTTTACTGAGAAACTAGACAGCCACTTTAATTGAACAAACAAAATGTTGCCATTAAATTTAATTTGTAGGTTAATAATATATCTTTTATCGACAGGTTATTTTCATTTCATCCATCAAATAAGTCATTAGCGCTCTTAATCTAAATTGCACGCATGAAAATGACTGCATGGTGCAGTTGTAATTTATTATTGAATAGTTTTACTGAGTAGTTTACGTTTTATGCCAGTAGCTTTTCGCAGTTACTGATATTCGCTCGCCGCTTTCGCTTTAAGTTTTCACAATAAGCTTCTTGTGAGGCTGGCCTGCCCACTGCACCACGAAATACGCGCGTAAATTGTGTGGTGAGTTTTAACCAGTTTTCGGGGGATATATTCACTCTTTCGAGTAAGGGTAAGTGCGAACTTTCAAAGACCAGCTAAACTAGACAGCCACTCTAATTGAACAAACAAAATGTTGCCATTAAATTTAATTTGTAGGTTAATAATATATCTTTTATCGACAGGTTATTTTCATTTCATCCATCAAATAAGTTACTAGCGCTCTTAATCTAAATTGCACACATGAAAA
Source organism: Pseudoalteromonas sp. SWN166 (assembly GCF_015864485.1). Classification (NCBI taxonomy): domain Bacteria; kingdom Pseudomonadati; phylum Pseudomonadota; class Gammaproteobacteria; order Alteromonadales; family Pseudoalteromonadaceae; genus Pseudoalteromonas; species Pseudoalteromonas sp. SWN166. The sequence goes on along the minus strand of NZ_JADYXB010000052.1, from coordinate 1,284 downwards.
TGACTGCATGGTGCAGTTGTGATTTATTACTGAATAGTTTTATTGAGTAGCCTAAGTTTTATGCCAGTAGCTTTTTGCAGTTACTGATATTCGCTCGCCGCTTTCGCTTTAAGTTTTCACAATAACCTTCTTGCGAGGCTGGCCTGCCCACTGCACCATGAAATACGCGAGTAAATTGGGTTGTAAGCTTTAACCAGTTTTCTGGAGATATATTCACCCTTTCTAGTAAAGGCAAGTGTGTACTCTCAATATACCCTCGCTTGTCTTCTCGTATACAACGTCCTGTTAATTCAACAAGTTCAAGGTACGATTTAAGCTCGAACGGGAGTCCTTTTGGCATTATTTGACGTGACACGCCTGCAAAGCGAAGTAGTTGTTTTGGTTGTTTGCTATCCTTTGCGCATGTTAAACGCTTTTGTACGCTGGTATGGTCTGACTCTTCTGGTGTGTTAGCCATTTTAGCTCTAATGGGATTTAAGTCGACATAGGCCATGCAAGCTGCAAGTGCGGCTTCATCAAGAAGTGCTTGCGATTTGAATCTACCCTCCCAAAACCTGCCGGTACAGTTATCTTCCTTATTTGCTCTGCGAGCAATATCTTCATTTAACAACCGCATAAACCAGCTGATACTTGCTAAGCGCTCGCGGTATTGCTTAACCGTTTGATTGNACTTGCTAAGCGCTCGCGGTATTGCTTAACCGTTTGATTGAAAAAGATGAGTTCAACTTTACTTAGCTTTTCACCCTGCATATATTTTTGCGTAAGTGCGGTGCCTTTACAGAGTTTATGCCAGCGAATAATAATCGCTTTATCATTCAGCCTATTCGCTTTTTTATCATCAACATACAGTACTAAATGGGTATGATTACTCATGACGGCATAAGCACATACATCAATACAAAATATTTTTGCTAATACGAGCAACCTATCTTCAACCCAGCCTCGTCGATGCTCATAGGATTGACCTGTAAAACGGTCTTCGCCACATAAAAATGCACGGCGTACACAACGTGAAATACAGTGGTAGTATTTTGTATCAACCAAACTTACTTGACGCTTTCTTGCGATTGCCATAAGACACCCTGCTTGTTTTTTTGCACTAAACAAAGGCTAGCCTTTAACTTCGAAAAGTGCAAAATTTAAGATGGGTGTCACTATGATTTATGTCGTTGTCGCCAGATACTAATTTAACGCTAAAAGCGCTTGAACTCGCGTATGAAAGCAGAGGAAAACCAACAGGACTGATGTTTCATTCAGACCAAGGTAGTCATTATACAAGTTTAA
>NZ_JADYXB010000051.1:0-21345 GCF_015864485.1 Pseudoalteromonas sp. SWN166 | reverse complement strand
ATCAAGTAACCAATGACTAAGCATAAAAATACCCTCATAATCAAAAGATGATAAGGGTATTGTGAAGCAACCAAAAGATCGGTCAACCGATCAAAAATACCTTAACTGATCGGTGTTAACTAAATGGCCAGGTTTTAACAACACTACTTAAAAACATGCTTAGCTCTCAGCAAGGTTTAAGCTTAAGTGCCAAAATAGATTTAGCCTTTGAGCTTGTAATAAATAAGCCGGCGCTTTTATCAAATCAATCTGGGGTTCAGGCGTATCCAGTGGCTATTAGCAAAACCATTACAGATGGCGTTATTAATACTGAGCTTAGCCTAACAATTCCTTATTCGAGCACTTGCCCGTGCTCGGCTGCGCTTTCAAGGCAAGCGTTAAGTGACGCTGTAGCAGAGCAATTTACAGAGCAGCAGCTTGATAAAAGCGCTTTATTAGAATGGCTAACATCGCAGCAAGGCAGTGTAGCTACGCCGCATAGCCAACGCTCGTGCGTATATAAACATGAGTTTACAAGGTGAACAACTCCCCGATTTACCCACTCTTATTAAGCAAATGGAAGAGGCTATAGGCACGCCAGTACAAACTGCTGTAAAACGAGAAGACGAGCAAGCCTTTGCTAAACTTAACGCCGAAAACCTGCTGTTTTGTGAAGACGCTGCCCGCAGGCTAAAGCACGCCCTTGAACAAAAAACAGATATTTACAACTACAGCTTTAAGGTTGAACACCAAGAAAGCTTACACGCGCACAACGCCGTAGTGTATGACCAAAAATTTCCACAATAGGACGTTAATTAACAGCGAACATTAAACAATAAGGCATTGTATACTTGACGAAGAATTTTAATGAGTCGCAAGTAATAGCAACAAAAAAATAATCCAAAGGACATAAAAATGAAGGCGTTTAGTTTATTAACTATTACCTGTATAGCAACGCTAAGTATTGGCTGTACATCAACTATTCCCACAAAAGTAGCGAATAGCTCACCAAGTAGTGAGGTTGTTACTTCCTTGCAAAGTGTATCGCAGCCATTAAAGGTGGCAACATGGAACGTAGAGCATCTTGCTTATCCAATCGATACAGGCTGTAGAACACGAACGCCAAGCGAAATAGCAGCAATGAAAGCGTATGCAAAAAACCTAGACGCCGATATTATTGCGCTACAAGAAGTGGGATCTAAAGCGGCCTTACAGCAAATTTTTTCTGAAGACGACTGGCAACTTATTATGTCTACCCGAGCAGATAGTAAAGCCTATACGTGCCGACAAACAGGGGCTTTATCAACTCAACAAAAAGTAGCCTTTGCAGTAAAAAAAGCAATGCCTGTACTCAATACTGCTGCCATAGATCAATTAGCCTTAAAAAGAGCAGGGCTACGCTATGGCTTACAAATAACGGTAAATACACCAAACGGCCCAACCGATATACTTAACGTACACATGAAAAGCGGCTGCTTTGTAGATGACTACCTTAAAAGCGACTCACCAGCGTGTAAAACCTACGCCCAACAAGCACCTATTCTTGATAGCTGGATAGCAAAACGAGAAACTACAAATACGCCATACATTGTACTGGGTGATTTTAACCAACGTATTTCTGCACCTTATAACCGATTAACGCGCACTTTATTAAGCAATGAGCGCTCAACGAGCATTACTACTAGCCATTTAATTGGTTGCCAAGCACGCTACCCAGCGCCTATCGATCATATAATTGTGGGTAAAATGGATGCTAAAAGTATCGCAAAATCAGCCCAAGTCCATAAATATAAAAATATGGATGATAAAGCCATGCTAAGCGACCATTGTGCGGTATCGGTTTCAATTACAGATAACGCAAATGCGCTATCAGCATCGGTTTTATGGCAAACAACTAGTAAAGAGTATCAGGCATTAACAACTTATATGTATCAGCAAGCTCAAACTGCGGTTACGAAATTACCACGCTCTGCAACTAACTGGGTTGCTGTGATGGATGTAGATGAAACCGTACTCGATAACTCTGCCTATCAAAAACAAACCGAACTTAGCGGTAAAGGTTATACACCACAAACATGGCAAGCATGGGTAAAAAGCGAAAACGCAACGCTAGTACCTGGCGCTAAATCGTTTATAGAAGCGCTTTACAAGCAAGGAGGCAAAGTAGCACTGGTTACTAACCGCGATAAAGCAAACGATGTACACACATGGAATAATCTTAAAGCAGTTGGCTTACCTGTAACGGTTGAAAATACCTGTTTAATGGGCCGTTCAGAGGCCGATAAAACCGCTGTAGATGGCAAACACTTTATTAATGATAAAGACCTTCGCCGCCAACAAATAACACAAGGTACAGCCGATTGTTATACACCAAAGGGCATGCAAAATAACTGGAAACAACCGCAGGTTATAAAGTTTCAGGTAGGAGACAACATAGAAGACTTTAGCGGCATCACGCAAGAATCAGCCAATATAGAAGCGCTACAACCAAAACTTGGTAAGTCTTTATTTTTACTACCAAACCCTATGTATGGCTCTTGGTAAACACGACTAAAAAAAGGAATATGAGATGACAGATAAATCGCCTGCACCAACTGGCTCTAGCTGTACTAATATAAGCTGTTGCCCGCCACCGCAAAGCCCAATAACCCGTGGCATGCCTAAACTAGGTCGAAACGACCCGTGTGTATGCGGTAACGAGCGTAAATATAAAAAGTGTTGTGGGAAAAGCGCTTAACGCGTACTTATCACTTTTTATTAAAGCTAAAATAATAGGGCTAACGCAATGTTAACCCTATTATTTAGCCTGATCTCTGGTTAATAAATTTAATAACACGTTGAATAATTATGGTATTTAAGGATGTTCCTCTCTAACCAAAATTTTCAGTGAAAATAAGGCGAATCTACGTGTTATAGCTGGCCTATTGCAAATAAATTCAACGCAATTAGCGCTAAAAAAGGCTGCTAGATATAGATTTATTATCCACAGTTCAGACTTTTAGTAAGCGCCTGCGCTGTAAATTAGCTCGTAGCTGTGGCTGTAAATCTCAAGTATGTTACCAAACGGGTCTTCCATGTAGATCATGCGGTATGGTTTTTCACCTGGGTAGTAATAACGTGGGGCTTCCATACGTTTTTTACCGCCAGCTTCTACAATACGTTCAGCTAAACCTTCTACATCAGGGTCTTGAACGCAAAAATGGAAAATACCAGTTTTCCAGTATTCAAAGTTGTCTTTAGGGTTTTCTTGGTTTTTAAATTCAAAAATTTCGACACCAATACGATCGCCTGTAGATAGGTGTGCTATTTTGAATTTTTCCCATTTTTCACCAAACACTTCTGTACACATTTCACCAATTGGGCTTTTATCTTCGGTTATCAAAGTAGGTTCCATAATAGTGTACCAACCCATAACCTTTGTATAAAACTCAACGGCTTTTTCAACGTCGGGTACTGAAATACCAATGTGCGAAAAACTACGTGGATATGTATGACTCATAATGCTTCCTCTTTAACGTGTGACTTATTTTGTCTTACGACTAGTTGATGGAGTTAGTTTACGAACCGCTACATATTAAGTAAAATTATCATTAATCATCATTTTGAGTACATTTTGTAATGATAAATCCAACATGGCTAAACACCTTTTGCACTTTGGTTGAAGTAAATCACTTTACCCAAACAGCTGAGCGCCTTTATATGACCCAGTCTGGCGTAAGTCAGCATATTAAAAAGCTAGAGCAGCAAGTTAACTGCGCTTTACTTGAGCGCCATGGTAAGCAGTTTTCTCTTACTCCTCAGGGCCAAAACTTATATCAGCAGGGCAGCCTACTTCTTAAAGATTGGCAATTTTTAGAACAACAATTAAAAGATGATTCGCCGTACAGCGGAGCGGTAAAGATTCAATCTCCGGGCAGTTGTGGTTTAAAGTTTTATAATCAATTATTAGCACTGCAATCTGAGCATAAAGAACTAATTATTGATTACCGCTTTGCGCCCAATGTAAGTGTTGAACAAGCTGTAGCAAACCACAGTGCCGACATTGGGTTTTTAACTCAAGCTCCAACATTTAGCGAACTAACCAGCCATAAAATAAGCCAAGAGCCACTACTACTTGTAACGCCTGCAGGTATAAACATGCCTAATTGGCAAACCCTGTGTGAGCTAGGGTTTATTGCTCACCCCGATGCAAGCCATCATGCGCAGCTACTACTAAGCGAAAACTACAGTGAGTTTGAGCATATTGACCAAATAAGACGTACGGGATTTTCTAACCAAATTAGTTTGATACTAGAACCTGTAAGCTTAGGGCTGGGTTTTACGGTATTACCTGCTCATGCTGTTGGCGCATTCAATAAACCACTACTTATAAAAACACATCATTTAAAATGTCCGGTTAGTGAATCTATTTATGTGTGCCATCACCGAAATAGGCCGTTGGCAAAACGTATGAATACAGTGATTGAGCTAATAAAGGCGGGAGTAAATAGTTAAAACGTAAACCCCCTTTACACCCACGGCACTTAATACCATAAGCAAAAGGGGGAATAGAAAATTAGTTAACGCTTTCTAATTTTGCTTTTAAATCGAGTAAATCGGTTGCAATAGTATTTGGCTGTATTTCCCACGGATCAAAAATTGAATCTTTAGATCGTTGAATCCACGCCGCTCGCATACCGTGCGATATGGCACCGGTTACATCAAACGGGTTACTTGATACAAGCCATGTGTTTGCGCCGGTTGAATTGGTTTCGCGTAAAAAGTGACTATAAACCCCTGGGTTTGGTTTAAAGGTTTTAACGTCGTCGGCGCTTACTACGCCTTCAAAGTATTCACTTATTCCTGCCGTTTCTAGCAAAGTATTTACTGCATCGGCAGCACCATTTGAAAATGCGAACAAGCGATAGTCTTGTGCTTTTAATTGTTTAAGGCCTGCTTTTACATCGTCGAATGCTGGCAAGACCTTATATTTGTCGAGTAATTGTGTTTTTTGAGCGTCACTCAACTGTGTTTTATGCGCTAAACACGCATAGTCGAGTGCGTGTTTTGTACATAGCGAAAAGGGAATATAATTTTGCATTAAGCCACGCCTGAACGAATACTCTAGTTGTTTTTCGCGCCATGTATTTGAAAATGCTTGGGCGTTGTCGCCAATCATGTCGTCGAGTAAGGACAGCACACCATGGGTATTAATGAGCGTGCCGTATACGTCAAATGCGAGTGTAGTTGCCATATTTCCCTCTTAATTTTGAATATAAATTTATAGCTTAATTTCGCTAATTTGGATTTGTGGTTGCGTGTTTGTAAAGTTGACTAAGTCGGCCAAAATTTTATCGGTATGTGGACCAAATGAATTTTGAAATGATTCTACCGATTCAAATACAAGATGACCCATCGCTATATATGCAAGCGCTTCGTTTGGTGCACCGCCAGCAAGCCCGGCATCTACAGAACCACTAATTAATGCGTCCCCTAATAGCTCTGTAATTAAAGGAATATGCACATTGCAATAATAATCAAAATCAAATTGGGCATCGTCTTTATTTGGGTATAGAACTGAAACTTTAATCATAATAAAATCCTAACTTTTAGGGAGTGCAAACAGTGCACTTAAATGTACCAATTTTTACATTGATGTAAGCCATAAGTGCGCTTTAATTAAACATCATAAATAGATGTAGCTGAACTCACTATAAACAAAACTGAACGATTGCTCAATTAATTATTGAACACTTGCTCAAATTAATTTATATTTGTCGTTGATATCTTATTCTATTATTAATTAAGGCTATTTATGAGCACGCAAAAATTACATCCTGGCGATACATTTCCTCAAGTAAAAGTGACGCTTATTGATGACAGCGAAATTAATTTAGGAAAGTCGGAAAATGGATTACCGTGGCAAGCTATTTTTGTTTATCGTGGTAAACATTGCCCTATTTGTACATCTTTTTTAAATGAGCTAGAAGAAGTTAAGTCGGCACTGGCTGATGCAGGCATCGATATAATTGCAGTATCGGGCGACTCTAAAGCGCAACTAGAAGAGCACATGGCAAGCTTAAATATTTCGTACCCTATTGCATATGGCTTAACTGAAGAGTCGATGCAGGATCTTGGTTTATATATTTCTAAACCGCGTTTTGCAAAAGAAACCGATCATAACTTTAGTGAGCCGGGCCTATTTGTAGTCAATGAGCACGGTAAATTGCATGTGATTGATATTGCAAATAACCCTGTTAGTCGCCCAAATTTAAAAACTTTGGTAGGTGGACTTACATGGATCCGCGATCCTAAAAATGATTACCCAATTCGTGGTACTTTAAACTATTAAATTTTAATTTAAACACCCTAAGTTCAAGTTTAAGCTTAAAACACTTGAACTTGGAGCATTGATACAACGCTTGGCTCTATTATAATGAGTTACAAAACCTGCGTGCAGCTTTAAGCAAAAGCAAAACCAATCCAAAAACTAAATAACCCTCCTACATATACAAACCTTTTAAGTGAATTTATACGCATCAAGCGCTAAAACCCCCATTTCGATATCACTAAATATTTTTTCAACTTCATTTGTACCTGCTCCCATAGCCGCAAAAAGTGGTAAAAAGTGCTCTTGGGTAGGGTGATTAAATAATACGTGGGGCGCTTGGTTTAAATAATCTAACAGCGCGGGTGTATTTTGCGCTAAAAGCGTTTGTTCAACCCATTGAGTAAACTCATTAACCATTTGAACGCGATTAGGCGTAGGTGGTTTTTTAAATATTTCGGGTAGGTTATGGCTAATGCCACCTGAGCCAATAATTAATATATTTTGATCGCGAAGCGGTGCAAGTAACTGCCCGTATTCGTACATTGCCTTTGCGCCTAAACGGGTATTAATAGACACCTGCACAATAGGTATATTTGCCGCTGGATACATTAACCGCAGTGGTATCCACACGCCATGATCCCACCCTTGCTTTGCATCAAGCACAGCTTTAATACCTTTAGTGCTAAAACGCTGTGCAATGGTATTGGCAAGTACGGGCTCACCTGGTGCTGGGTACTGAATTTGATACATGTGCGCCGGAAAATTATAAAAATCATGAATAGTCTGCGGTGCATTACCGGCAGTGATCACTATGTCGTGTGTTGTTTTATCGTTAGCAATATCAAAGTGCGCCGAAAAAATAACAATAGCGCTCGGTGTTTTAAGAGTTTGACCAAGCGATGTTAAAAAATCAGAGGTTGCCGATTGCTGTACCGCCATCATTGGCGAGCCGTGAGATATAAATAAAGCGGGCTGAGTCATGCTATTACCTAATGAGTCTATTTTGATATAGCAATTTTATTACTTTTTAATTTGGTGATAAATGTGCTATTTATTTATAAATTACAAACAAGATATTGTTAAAAATGGATAAGCTAACCACTATGAAGGCCTTTTTAGCCGTTGTGCAAGAAGGATCGTTTTCAAAAGCGGCCGATAAACTCGATATTTCGCCGCAATTAGTCAGCAAGTATATTTCTGCGTTGGAAGACAATTTACACACGCGTTTATTGCACCGTACAACGCGAAAAGTAAGTGTTACAGAGGCCGGAAACCAATATTATCAGCGTTGCCAACAGGTCGTTATTGATATTGAAGATATGGAAAACTCACTCAATAACTTAAGCGAAAATGTATCGGGCGTGCTGAGTATTAGTGCGCCTATGTCGTTTGGGGTTAAGCATTTGGCAACGTTACTGGTTGATTTTCAAAAGCAGTATCCAAATTTAAAAATAGATTTACGATTGACCGATCAATTTGTAGATATAGTTGAGCAAGGTATTGATATAGCACTGCGTATCGGTACGTTAAAAAACTCAACATTAATAGCGAAGAAAGTAGCGCCTATTCGCTTAGCAATATTTGCATCTCCTGCCTATTTAAAACAAAACGGCACGCCAACCACATTAGAAGCGCTGCAAGAACATAACTATTTACGCTATGCTCACGCCGAGCCTACAAAAAGACTTAAAGGCTATGATGAGCTAAAAAATGAATTAAAGCTTGAAAGTAACTTAGTAGCTAATAACGGTGATTTGTTACTAAACACAGCCATTGCAGGAGGCGGTATTACCATGCAGCCTACGTTTATAGCAGGTGAGGCACTGGCTCAAGGTAAAGTGGTACGCATTTTAAAAGACTATGAGCCCGAGCCAATGGGGCTTTACATGGTGTATGCTAATAGGCAGTTTTTACCCAGTAAAGTGCGTGCTTTTGTTGACTTTACCAGTGGCTATTATGGCGATGTTCCTTATTGGGATTTAGGAGAGTGATATGTCGATAACTAATCAATTAACGTTATTTGTAGATGTAGTGCAACAAGGCTCATTTGCTAAAGCAGCAGCACTGCATGATATGGATAATTCGTCGCTGTCTAAACAAATTAAAAAGCTCGAAACCAGTTTAGGTGTGCAACTGTTAAATCGCTCAACGCGCTCATTTTCGCTCACCTCCGCAGGAGAGGAAATTTTAACGCAAGCGCATATTCTTATTGATACACTTTCTGATATCCATAGCATAGCCGACTCGTATCAGGCAAAGCCAAAAGGTATTTTACGCATTACCTCGGGTATGTTTTTTGGTCAGCAGTATATTCAGCCCGCTATTAATATATTTATGCAAAAGTATCCTGAGGTAAAAATAACCTTGATGCTTGACGATAAGCGTAACGATATTATTGCCGATCATTACGATTTAGCCTTTAGAATAGGCAAACTCAACGACTCTAATTTGATGGCTAAAAAAATTGCTAATATGCACTTTGCGCTTGTTGCATCACATGATTTTATAAAAAAGCACGGAATGCCTACCACACCAGAGGATTTATTAGCTTTACCCGCTATTATTTATGGCAATGGCGATGTAAGTCTCGACCAAGTTAAGTTAAGTACTGAGCCTCATGGTGATGAGCAAAAAATACATAAAATGAAAGGCAATTACAAAGTGAGTGATGTACGCGCTATGGTCGATGCAGTAAAAGCAGGGCTTGGGTATGTAATGCTCGATTTATTTAATTTAGAAGAACCTATTGATAAAATGGGCCTTGTGCCGCTTTTAACTAATTATAAACTATCAACTATGGGCACAGGTATTTACGCGCTTTACCCTCATCGTAAACAAACCCCATTGGTAAGTGAGTTTATTAAAACCGTGCAAGAGTATATTGGTACACCGCCATTTTGGGTTGAACATATGCCTAATTACAAACAGTTATACAAATAACAGATATAAAAAAGCCCCGTTAGGGGCTTTGCTTTGTATACTCAAAATGTATTTATAGAGTGGTTATTTAAAAACCCTCTAAAACAACTTTACCTTTAGCCGTTTGCGTTTCAAGATGCTGATGCGCTTTACGTAAATTAACGGCGTTAATAGTGCCTAAATGCTCACCAAACGTTGTTTTAATCAGGCCTTCGTCAATCATCGCCGCTACGTTATTTAAAATAACGTGTTGCTCTTGCATATCGTCTGTTTTAAATAATGAACGAGTAAACATAAGTTCCCAATGTACCGACACACATTTTGTTTTGAATGGCACAATATCAAGCGTTTCAGGGTCGTCAATCAGTGCAAACTTACCTTGTGGCTTAATCACTTTAACTATTTCAGGCAAGTGTTGAGCTGTGTTATTTAAGCTAACAACATAATCTACTTCACCTAAGTTTTTAGCTGCAAACTCTTCGCTTAATAAATTACGGTGATTAATAATAGTATCGGCACCTAAGTCCTCTAACCACGACGTGGTTTCGGCGCGAGACGCTGTAGCAATAATTTTAAGCTTAGTGCGCTGCTTTAACAGTTGCACCATAATTGAGCCTACACCGCCGGCAGCCCCAATCACTAAGATACTTTTAGAATCATCATTTTCAGCTACGTTTAATCTATCAAACAACAACTCCCATGCGGTAAGGCTGGTAAGAGGAAGCGCTGCGGCTTCAAAGTTAGATAACGTCGTTGGCATTTTACCTACAATACGCTCATCAACTAATTGAAACTGTGCATTACTACCTGAACGCGTTACATCGCCGGCATACCAAACTTTGTCGCCAGGTTTAAATAAAGACACATTTTCGCCAACAGATTTAACAACGCCTGTAGCATCAAAACCAAGTACTTTGTATTCGCCCTCTGGCGCTGGCATTGATTCACGAATTTTAAAATCAGCCGGATTAACAGATACAGCTTTTACTTCCACTAAAATATCGTGGCCGTGTGCTGTTGGCATTTCAAGTTCGATGTCTTGAAGTGATAGCTCGTTTGAAACAGGTAAGTTTTGTTGATATCCAATTGCTTTCATGTGTTTTGCCTCTAGTCGTTTAATTCGCTGTGTTGATGACGCTATTTTGGCTTTATCGGCGCAGTTAAAAAAGAGGTAAAAAGCCCAATCATTATGGAAATAATATCCCACAATAGAAATTTTATAACAGCCCTCGTAATACACTTCGAAGCGCTTTAAACACTTTTTGATTACTATGCCGCTGATGCTGTAATACATCAACATTAGCCAACCAACCCATTTCTTCAAACTCAAGAGGAAGTTTAACCAGCTCACCACTTTGTACTGCATCTAGAGCTACATGGTTTGGTAATAAGCACCACCCGTTACCTTGTATTGCTAGCTCGAGTAATACAAAGTAATTATCGGCATACCAAATCTCTGGGCTAATTTTTAGCTGAAAGCTGCTTGTTTGTGTATTGCGCGAACGAAGAAGAAGTTGTCGATGTAGCCGAAGGCCATCCATATTTTCACATCTGCCCCCCGCTAAAGGGTGCGATTTAGCAACATATAAATCAAATTTCACCGCCCCAATACATTCATAGTCTAAGTAACTCGGTATATTTAATTCACTAAAAATAATACCCGTTATAGGCTTTTCGCTATTTAGCATGTCAATTATGTCATGGCTCGATGCACTTAAAAACTCAAGCGATACATAAGGATACTTAGTTTGCAGCTTGCTAATAATACTCGCGATAGTTTTAAATGGGATCCCTTCGTCAAGTGCAATAGTGATTTCGGTTGGTGTTTTTTCGTTTAGTGCTAATGCAGAGCTTGTTAATCGCTGGTGTTGATTAAGCACAGCCTTAGCCTGAGGTAGTAACTGTTTACCGGCATCCGTTAATTGTGGATAACGCCCTGTACGCTCAAATAATGTTGCATTACAGTCTATTTCTAAATTAATAATATGCTGACTTACTACCGACTGCGCTTTACTTAAACTACGCGCTGCGGCCGAAAACGATCCAGTCTCAACGGTAGCTACAAATGCCTGAAGTTGTTCAATACTAAACATATCGCTTTTACCGATACCAGCTAACTAACATGTATCTTAATAATGAATGAAAATAACCGTCTCGTCATTCACTAAAGAACTTATTTATATATGAACACATTAGAACGTATTTTTCAGGCCCTAATATTTGAGATGATTGCATTATTTATTATTGTTCCTGCATCTGTTTATTTTGGTGGGTTTGCAACAGGAAAAATGGCAATTGTAGGTATTGGTTTATCAATTTTTGCCATGTTGTGGAACTACATTTACAACATAGTGTTTGATAAAATAGCAGGGCATAACCGAAAAGATCGCAGCTTACTAACTCGTGTTACTCACGCATGTGGCTTTGAGCTGGGTATGGTTGTAATAACGCTGCCAATGCTCGCTTGGTATTTAAATATTACATGGCTGGCTGCTGCAGCATTAGAAGCAGGCTTTTTAGTATTTATACTCATTTACACGTATATCTTTAATGTACTGTACGATAAGCATCAGCCATACAAAAAGTGGGTTAATAAATCGCAATGTGCTTGATAAGCTAAAGCTAACTCACATACACTTTATAAAACACATAAAAATAAGCCCGAATGGATATTCCTAACATTGGTTTTAACCATGATAAATCAGCGCAAGCTGAGCTTGAAATATTGCCTCTTAGTAATTTGTATGAGCGAGACATAATTTCTCACGACCCGCAAATGCCGCATCGAGTCTCGTTTTATATGATTATTTATATAGAACAGGGCAGTGGAAAGCACATGGTTGATTTTACACAATATTCATTTGTGCCAAACACACTTATTTTTTTGCAACCCGACCAAGTGCACGCGTTCGACTTTAGTAAGCAACCAACAGGGTATGTTGTATTGTTTACGCAAACATTTTTAGACCGCGTGCATACCAATATGCGCTTACCAAATTACACACCAACCCATTTAAACCAACAACATACGCCATTACTTAACTTAAATACGCATAGCCAAGCACGAGTATTAAGCGCAATAAACGAAATGAAAATAGAAATAGCGCACCCACAATCAGACCCACTCATAGTAATGTATTTATTTAGTGCGCTAGCTTTGGGGTTGCACAGGTTACGTCCACAATTACGCCACGATAAAATAAATCCAGAGCAAAGCATTAAGCTAGGTACATTTTATACTTTGCTACAAAGCCATTTTTTAACTATTCGCGATGCCAACTGGTATGCAAAAAAATTGCACACAACTTACAAAACCCTTAATCATATTTGCAAATTAAGTACTGGCCTTACCGCTAAGCAAATGATTGACGCATTTACCTTAATAGAAATAAAACGCCGCTTAATAATAAGCAATGTAACAACACAAAAACTCGCTTACGATTTTGGTTTTGAAGATGCTAGCAACTTTGTAAAATATTTTAAAAAACAAACAGGAGCTACACCGAGTCAGTTTCAAGTACGCCATAGTGCCACTATTTTATAGCCGACTTAGCTTAGATTGGCGGGGTTCGATTTTTACCATTTTAGCGCCAACTTACACTCTACTGCACATTATAAATATTACATAAAATGCCTGCATACCAATAAATAAGGGCATTACAATGAAAACATTATCACTACTTACTCGCAGTGTGTTAGCGACTGCAGTTATTAGCTTAACTGCATGTGCAAGTGTACAAAAAACCACATCTGAGCAAACTACACTTAGTAATACAGATAAAGCGGTTGCAGTTATTTCAAGCATAGAAACAGGCGATGCCAAAGCCATTAGCTATATAAACCCAACTCAATACACACAGCATAATTTAGCAGTTAAAGATGGCCTTGCAGGTTTTGGTGAAGTACTCCAGCAATTACCAAAAGGCAGCGCAAAAGCGCAAGTGAAACGCGCTTTTTCTGATGGTAACTACACAGTTACACATACTGAATATAACTTTTTTGGTCCGAAAGTTGGCTTTGATATTTTTAAGTTTGAAAACGGTAAAATTATAGAACACTGGGATAACTTACAAGCCATTACACCTGTAAATCCAAGTGGCCGTACGCAGTTAGATGGCGCAACAGCGATTACCGATTTGAGTAAAACAAAAGCGAATAAAGCGCTAGTTAAAGGCTTTGTAAATACCATTTTAATTAACGGCAACATGGCTAAAATCAATGACTTTATTAGCAGTGAAAAAGGCGCGTATATTCAGCACAACTCTGCAATTGCAGACGATTTAAGCGGCTTAGGTAAAGCGCTTGGTGAACTCGCTAAATTAAACATGCCAATGATAGTAAGCAAAAACCATATTATTTTAGGCCAAGGTAACTTTGTTTTAGCGGTAAACGAAGGTACATTTATGAATAAGCATGTATCGTTTTATGATTTATTTCGTGTAGAAAATGGCAAAATTGTAGAACACTGGGACACCATTGAAACTATTCCTGCAAAAGCACAATGGCAGAACAGCAACGGTAAATTTGGTTTTTAATTAAACCAGACTAGGGCGTGTTGATCTTTGGTGGGTGAATTTGCAGCAGTATGTTTGGTTTTTAGGCAAGGCGGAGCCTATGTAGTGTGGTTATTCCCCATGAATAGGCGATAACGCAGCATAAATACCAAACATGCGCTGCCCTTTGGGTTCTTTCTAGGGACGATTAACTCTTTGTTGCTCGGTTTTTACTTAGCCCACTAGGTTACAAACCTCGCGCCGCGATTTAATCGCCCCTAGATTGAACAAATTTCAATCCACAAAGATCTACACGCCCTAATTAGCCCTACTTAATTTATTAAGTAGGGCTAATTTACTCTTTGTACAATTTACCGGCTAACTGTAATGGGGGTTTACAGTAACTTTTTGCGTTATACATTTAGCTCTTTTAATTTATTCCAGACGCTCTCGCCGCCAGGGTGAAGCGCAGCATGATACCGATACGCATAATATGTAATAGGCACGCAATGATGCTTTTGGCCAACCACAACTAAACTTTTCTCTTTTAGTTCTTTAGTAATTACGTAGTTTGGTAACCAAGCAATGCCGTTACCCTCTAAAGCTTGTATTTTTAAAAGCTCTGTCATCGACGATACAAATACTTTTTTAAGTTTAGAGCCTGATATTATCGGCTCTAACTGCCTCCCCATATAAGAATCTAAACTGTAAGCTAAGTGAGGTACAAACCCTTCACTTTCTAAATTGTATATTGCCTTACCGTTTGCATTGCATGCACTCACTGGCAATAACTCTGCACTGCCTATTTTTTGATGACTAAACGGAGGTAACTTTAATCGTTCGTTATCAAAAGCAATAAGTAGATCACATGCGCCCTGCTCGAGCGTAGCAGTGGCTTTATCAACATCAATGGCTTCTATATTAAGGACTACTTTACGATCGCTTTCACTATGAAAGTTCGACAGCTTTAGCGCTAAAAACGTAGCTAATGAGTGCGCTGCAGCAACCTTTACCGAGTGAGTTTCTTCAGAGGAAAGTTCTTCTAACATACTCACTGAAGTATTCATTTGGTTTATTAGATTACGCGCTGTTATATGAAATATTTTACCGCTTGAGGTAAGTGTAATTGGTAAGTTTTCTCTGTCTATTAACTCTGCACCTACGGCTTCTTCTAATGCTTTAATTCGTCGGCTAAAAGCAGGTTGCGTTATATGCCTAAGCCTTGCGGCCTGCGAAAAGCTTTTTGTATTAGACAAGGCCAAAAAATCTTCTAACCATTTACTCTCTATATTCATAATACTCACTCAAGATATGCAATTTAAGCATGGGCTGTAAAATAATAGCATTATTCAAAACAAAAAAAACACGATAAATTCAACTCATACAGTAACAACCTATCGGAATATAACAATGCTTAGAACACTTGGAGTATTGGGCGGAATGGGGCCATTAGCTACCGCATCTTTTATGAATCAAGTAATTGCTTTATCACCGGCTAAAAGCGATCAGGAACATATACCTATGTTTATAAGGAATATCCCGCAAATTCCAGATCGCACAAAATTTTTAATGGGTATTGAAGATGAAAATCCATTTTTTGAGCTTAAAAAAGGTTTTAACGAACTTACTAGCCTAGGTGTAAGTTGCATTGTTATACCGTGTAATACTGCGCATTATTGGTATGATGCACTAACGCAAAACGCTGATGTACATACCATTAGTATTGTACAAAGTGTTATTAAGCGCGCTAAGGCAACGGGCAAACGTAAAGTAGGGATATTAGCGACCACAGCTACGCTCAATATGCGGATATATCAAACGGCATTTAGTGAGCACAATATTGAATTTATTGAACCAAACGAGCAGCAACAAGCATTAGTAATGCAAGGTATAACGGCGGTTAAGTCGGGGAATTTAGCCCTAGGTCGCACGCTTTTAAGCCAAAGTTATGAGCAAATGTTAGCTCAAGGTGCTGATGCGGTACTATTTGGTTGCACCGAAATTCCGCTTGTTCTAAACGAACAAGCCAGTAAGTCACCCGAGACATGCTTAGATACCATCGCTATTTTAGCGCAAGAGTGTGTTAACTGGGCGTACTCGTTAAAGCAAGCTGAGCAGCTACTTAGCGTTGCATAATACTAATTTAGCTATAAATGGTGTGCTTAGTCACTAACACACTTTAGTAACCCGAACTCAGGATAATTAATCTCTTAACTTGAGTTCGGGTTTAGTAGCTAAGCTTACACTGGCGCGTTTTGCTCAATTAGATTTTTAGCTTTTAACTCACTCCAAAACGCATCAGGAATGGTTACCTTCATTGAAGCAATATTTGCGTTAATTTGCTCGGCCGTTCGTGCCCCAGGAATAATAGAAGCCACAGTTGACGGCGCCTCTGCAAATTGTAGCGCAGCCGTTTTTATATCAATTCCGTGTTTTGATGCAATTTCGCTAATTGCGTTAAACTTTTGCTGCATAGGCCAATCATGGTGCATTTTTAAATACCCACTAACACAATATGAAATTGTATTACATTTTTTAAATGTATAAATAGCCAAACAAAAACAATATATTAGAAAGTAAAACCAAAAGCTTAATTTAGCTCATTTGCAAAACGTTTTCGGTAACGCTTTGTTAATTTAACCGAACGTAGTTGGTCGCTAATTAAAGTAAATATTGGTGAAGCATTTATTTTTATAGGCTTACCTTGGCCTACACGTCGTATTTGCCTTTTTACCAGTGCCATAGTGGCAAGCCCTGCGAGGGTTTTATCTTGCCAAGTAACACTAGGTAATACAGCTAACTGCAGTGGCTCATTTTGCCATTTGTTTACTAAATTAGGTTGATATGCAAGCGCTGTAGCAACGCCAACTAAGGCAACACCACTGTCAATCACAGTGTTAGCAATTGATAAGCGACTAATGCCGCCTGTGGTCATTATTGGGATTGATGAGCGTTGGCTAATAACTTTTGCAAACTCTAAAAAGTATGCTTCGCGGGCAAGCGTGCGCTCATCACTGGTTTTGCCTTGCATTGCAGGCGCTTCGTAACTGCCACCGGAAAGCTCTACAAAATCAACATTGAGTTCATTCAATAAATCCACTACAACTTGCGCGTCACTGGGCTCAAACCCACCGCGTTGAAAATCAGCAGAGTTTAATTTTACCGAAACAGAAAAGGTAGATGAGCAAGCTGCTTTAATACTGCGGGTTATTTCGAGCAGTAAACGGGTTCTATTTTGTAAATTGCCACCCCATTTATCGTCGCGCTTATTGGTAAGTGGCGATAAAAACTGAGCAAGTAAGTAGCCATGCGCTGCATGTATTTGTACGCCATTAAAACCGGCTTTTTCAGCTTGCTGCGCTGTTAGTGTAAAGCGGGTAATAACGTCGTCAATGTCGGTTTTCGTCATTGCCTTAGGTACGCCAAATAAATGCGAGTGCTTACCCATATTAAGTGCAACATTTGAAGCAGATAGGGCTTTTCCACCCATTTTTTTAAATACTTGCCTACCTGGGTGATTAATTTGCATCACCACTTTGCAATTATTTTGCTTTGATAAACGAGCAAGCTCAGCAAAGGCTGTAATATCGGTACTTTGCTCTAGCGCAAGACCGCCTGGGCCTGTCATCGCTAAATGATCGACCATTACATTGCCCGTAATAATTAGCCCGACGCCGCCTTTAGCCCATGCGCTATAAACATTTTTGAGTGCTTGGGAGGGCGTTTGATCCTCTTGCGCTAGGTTTTCTTCCATAGCGGCTTTGGCAATACGATTTTTTAATACTAAACCACTTGGCAATGTAAAAGAGGTAAACACAGGATTGCGCATAATTATTGGCTAATTAAATTGACATTAAAACAACTATAACCTTAAAGTTAGCTTGAAGGTCAACCTACTAAGTTTATGTAAAGTGGAGTTATTATTAGTTATGAAAATAGGCGAACTTGCAAAACTTACCAATATACCCGCCAGTACTATTCGCTTTTACGAAAGCAAAGGGTTACTAACACCAAACACTCGCAGTGCTAATGGTTATAGGCGATACACTCTACAAAGTTTAGAGAAACTACAGTTAATTAAGTTTTCACAGAGCTTAGGCTTTTCACTCGACGAAATACCTTTGTTACACAACAAAAACGGCGAGCTAAACCATACAGTAATAATTGAACGTTTAGAGCAAAAACAAAAAGAAGCTGACATATTAATAGCGCAAATACAGAAAAAATCACAACGTATTGGCAGCTTAACTACGTTACTAAACTCTTATTGGGATAAAGGCGAATGCCTGCCAGAAGGCAAATTGAATGAATTACTAAAAGTGATAGATTACTAATAAATTAATACAGCTTATTCAGGGCGTGTTGATCTTTGGTGGGTGAATTTGCAGCAGACTGTTTGGTTTTTAGGCAAGGCAGAGCCTATGTAGTGTGGTTATTCCCCATAAATAGGCGATAACGCAGCATAAAGACCAAACATACGCTGCCCTTTGGGTTCTTTCTAGGGGCGATTAACTCTTTGTTGCTCGGTTTTTACTTAGCCCACTAGGTTACAAACTTCGCGCCGCGATTTAATCGCCCCTAGATTGAACAAATTTCAATCCACAAAGATCAACACGCCCTAGTAAGCTGTATTTTATTAATGTTAGGTAGTGTTCAAAAATCGGTGTCATTTCAGTAGAATTGACTAAAACAGGAATGACACATGACTAAAGATTTTAATTTTGAACACCCTCTATTTTAGTAAACTGTATTTTATTTATGTTACTTAAGCTTTTTAATACCAATTAACACACAGATAGCACCGCCAATAATACCCGCCCATGCTTCTATTGGTGTATCACCACTAAATGCTCGGCTTAGCTGCGAAGCTGCTGCATCATATACGTCGTATCCCCACATAATTAAAGCGATACCTATAACGATTAAAACAATACCTATAATCTTATTATTCATAAACACCTCTGATTTCTAACGTACATTATTTAGCATACTTAAATGAAAACACTTAACAAATTTAATCAAGCTCTAGCTGCGCACGTTCAACGCTCTCACTAGGTAACTCTTTTTGTACTGATACACCAAGCTCTTTAAATTCTGATGCTTGTTTAATTAAATTACCTTTACCGCGGTATAATTGCGAGAACGCTTTGTCGTAACTTTCTTTCGCTTTATCAAGCTGCTTACCTACGCCTTCCATACTTAATAAAAAGCCATTGAGCTTGTTATAAAAACGCTCAGCCCGATTTGCCAACTCTTTTGAATATTTAGTTTGCTCCTCAAAACGCCAAAGCTGTTTAACAATATTTAAACTAGTCAGCAGGGTAGTGGGTGTAGCTACCAGTATATTTTTTTCGATTGCTTGTTGGTAAATATCACTTTGGTATTTAAGTGCTTCAACAAAGGCTGATTCTATTGGTACAAACATAACCACAACTTCAGGCGAATTAAGCCCTGGTAAACGGTCGTACGATTTACTCGCGAGCTCATTAATACGCGCTGTAACAGCGTTCACATGCTCTTTAATTGCTTGATTAGCATCTAGCTCATTTTCGGCGTTAACGTAACGAGTATAAGCATTTAATGATGTTTTAGCATCAATAACTAAGTGGCGACCTTGTGGTAAGTAAACAACTACATCAGGGCGCAAACGACCATCTTCAGTGTTAAACGACACTTCACGCTTATAATCAACACCTGCACGTAAGCCTGCGCTATCTAACACGTTTTCGAGCATAAGTTCGCCCCAATTACCTTGGGTTTTCTTTTGCCCTTGTAGCGCGTTACTGAGCTTATCTGCTTGATCTGTTATAGCTTGGCTTTTAGCCTGTAAATGTAGTAATTCGGTTTTGAGCGCAGTACGTTGTTTTATATCTTCAACGTGTATTGACTCCATTTTTTCTCTAAAGCCTTTTAGCTCGCCCTGAACTGGTTTTAATAATTGCTCAATGCTTTCTTGATTTAAGGTTTTAAAGCTTTGTGATTTTTCTTCTAGAATTTTATTGGCTAGATTTTCAAATTCTTTTTTGAGTGTATTTTTACTTTGCTCAATTTGCGCGAGTTGTTCGGTAAAGTTTTGCTGCTTTTGTTCAAGCGTAGTGCGCATATTATTATATTCAACATCGCGTTGATTATATTGCTCGCGAAGCGCTGCCAGCTCGCCTTCGGCTTTACGCCAAAAATGATTGTATTGAATGCTTTGTTTTTCTTGTTCGCTAAAACGCGTTTTAAAATGCTGCGCTTCATCGCGCTGCTCTTGGTGAGTATGTTCTAGCAGTTCGTGATCTTCTTGCAAGGCGCTGTATTGCAGCTCTTTATTATCAAATTGATTTTGTAACAGTGATAGCTGCTGTTGTTGTTCGCTTATTTGTAGATGTAGCTTTTTACGAAGCTGCGTTGATACAACACCATAAAATAGGGCGCCTAACGCAACACCAGCACCTGCGCTTAGCCAATCAATATTAGTGAGTACTTGAGTGAGCATAAAAATAAACTTATAAAATTTAGAGACATGACATCATAACCAATAACAAGCAACAGAAGTAGGGGAGCAAAGAAATTACAGACATAAAAAAACCACCTCAAAATAAGCTGGTCAAATATTACTAAATTAAGTAATCAAAGGGAAAATCAACATGTGCCCGCGCAAGCTGCAACTTAAATATATTATCACCAAAATAAAAAAGATTATTGGGTGAAGCTATATAACAACAGGCACTACAGTAGACCGGGAAACGAAATAATTAATTCAAATTAACTTACGAAAGATCATTTATTTTTATTCGGGCTGATTTAAACAAATTTTGGGCATAAAAAAAGCCAGTTCAAACTGAACTGGCTTAATCATTACTAAAATTAGTAATCAAATAGGGGAAATCAACATAAAACCTGTATTAACTGCAATTAATCAACAAGCATAATAGTAGACGCCGCTCTTTGAATTAAGTTCATAAAAAGATCAAAACTTTTAAAATAAAAATTAAACGCTAAATTTTGGGCATAAAAAAAGCCAACACAAAATGGGCTGGCTCAATCATTACTAAAATTAGTAACTAAATGGGGGGGAATCAACATGAAAACTTGTATTAACTGCAATTAATCAACAAGCGTAATAGTAGACGCCACTTTTTAAATTAAGTTCATAAAAAAATAAAAACTTTTAAAATAAAAATTAAACGCTAAATTTTGGGCATAAAAAAAGCCAACACAAAATGGGCTGGCTTAATCATTACTAAAATTAGTAACTAAATGGGGAATCAACATGAAAACCTGTATTAACTGCAATTAATCAACAAGCATAATAGTAGACGCCACTTTTTAAATTAAGTTCATAAAAAGATCAAAACATTTAAAATAAAAATTAAACGCTAAATTTTGGGCATAAAAAAAGCCAGCTCAAAATGGGCTGGCTCAATCATTACTAAAATTAGCAACTAAATAGGGAATCAACATGATGCTTGTGCTAACTGCAATTAACTAACAAGCATAATAGTAGACGTCCGCTTTTAAATTAAGTTCATAAAAAGAGGTAGTGTTTAGAAATCTGTGTCATTTCAGTATTATTAAGAAAACAGGAGTGACACATGACTCAATCTTTCGATTTCAACAAAGCATTAGCTGAACTTCAAGCTGGTAAAGGTCTTACTG
>NZ_JADYXB010000050.1:0-22776 GCF_015864485.1 Pseudoalteromonas sp. SWN166 | reverse complement strand
AACTTGAAAAAAGCTGTAAAAAAGGTCTGAAAGCTAAGCGTTTCAAAGCTGCACTCGATACTGATTATGCAGATAAAGTTTTACAGCTTATTTATTGAGCTTACGTAATCTTACCCTGTAGGCATACCAAGCTTTTCTACTAACTCTGATGAGCTAATACCCTCTGAACTACTTACCTCGATAAAAATAGCCAACCCATTAGGAGGGAAGTCAGCATGGTATTTACGTAACAATTTTGCGAGGTTCATACCTCTCTTAAGTTCTTTCTGCATATTTAACCCGTATAGATCTTAATTAAATGTGATTGAGTTATCTTGAATGAAATTTCTTAGGGGAAGGATTCTACAATCAAAAAATTTACTTTTGTAGCTAGAAGATTGAACTTAAAACAATTTATTTTAATAAACCTGAATGGCTATGTTTAGCTAAATCTGACATCCGTTGATGTACCCGCTGCTAAATTACCGTTTTTATCAAGTGCCACGGCACCCACAGTGCCCATTTTATAGTTATTAGGTAATGCTTTGTGCGCTGCTTGATACTCTTTGCTGGTTGCTTTGGCCTTCTCTAATTTTTGTTTTGCTTTTAAAAGCGCTTTGTAACGAGGCTCAGTATCAAATAAGTTATTTTCGATAAGTTCAACGCCCTGCTCTTTAGCAAACTCCTCAGCGCCTTGGCCGCTAAGCATTACATGCACAGAGTTATCCATGACCAAACGCGCTAATTTAATCGGGCTCTCAATATGCTTTACACCCGCAACGGCGCCTGCTTCACGGTTTCGACCATCCATTATGGATGCATCAAGCTCATGCCCGCCATCGTAAGTGTATACCGCTCCACGCCCTGCATTAAAATAAGGCGATTGCTCTAATACTGTAATTGCCGCAGTTACCGCATCTAAACTTTCACCGCCTTGGTGCAATACTTTATAACCTGTCTCTACAGCTTGCGTTAATTTAGCGCGGTACTGCTTTTCTTGGGCGGGTGTAAATCGTGCTTTTTCTATTGTCCCTGCCCCACCATGAATCGCAATGGCAAAAGGAGTCTCTGCAGCGAATACGCTATTACTTAAAGCAAAAAGGCTGCTCGCAAAAATTGCTAATAAGGGTGTTTTCATAATGAGTTCTTTTATGGGAAAGTTATAAACTAATGTGAATGGTTGCGGGCTTAATTTCAACTAAAGTGAGTTTAATGGCATAAAAAAAGCGCCTTAAGGCGCTTTTTAAAATTTTACGTGTTTGTAATACCAATTTTATTAAAAACATGATCATTCTAGCGTATTAAATAGCTCACTAACTACGTTGAAAATTATTTATATAGAACAACTATGTATCATAATTTTAGCCTTGTTATTGAGCTATTTTCTTATCGCTATAATAGATCACTAATTTAATGCAATTGGTATAATTAAGCTTGTTTAGCTTTTAAACGCGCTAAACGTGCTACTTGATGAGTAGACGTTAAGAAAGAATAAATTGGTGCTAAGTAACCACGTTTACGAAGCTCTAAGAAATCAGCATCACTTAACTCGTTTAGCTTTTTCTCATCGATAAGGTAAATACCGTTGATGTCTTTTTTCTCGCCTTTAATGTCTACTGTTAGCGTTTGCGCTATTAGTAGTTCTTTATCAGCAAGGAATTTAGTGAACGCTTCAGTTACTTGAGAAAACTCAATGAAAGATACAAGCGCTTCTTTACGACGTTTTAGGTAATCTGTTTCTTCGCCGTTTTCAAATAATGCATTACCTTCGTCTTCACCAACAAGCGCACTTGCTTCGTCAATTACGATACCGTATTGATCTTGATCTGGGTGTTTAACTAAGCCTAATGGGTAACGAGTAGATGCCATAGGTGCAAATGCTGCAGTCCATTTACCATCTTCTACAAAAAGGTTTTCGCCTGGCTCTAAGCCAAACATAGCAACAGCTTGAAAAGTGCCGCTTTCGTTGTTTTTAACGAATGACATTGGAAACTCGTTTGCTACGCGTGCAAACTCATGTGCAACTACTGGCACTAAATGTTGAGTTTTCATGAATTCTACATTGATGCCGTTTTGAATTTTAGTGTTGGCATGTTTTTCGTTGTGTAAAGGCTGTACTTGTTGCTCCGCCATGTTACTGCTCCGTTTATTTTAATTTATATGTTTCATTGTTAATACCTTTAGGCTAATGCTTTTGAGCTAAAAAAGGAAGGGAAACTTTTATGACAACGACCATGAAAAAATAAAATTTAACTAAATCTGAACGTTGCTAAAAAACATACAGCTCAAACTCATAAATTTTGTTCAAAAACAACACACTTCGTGGTTGATTTTAATACAAACCAAAGTTATTCATTAACATTGGTTAACAGTTAAGGACTGTTTTTTTGCAGTGTTTAGGCTTAAATTTGAGCAAATAAAAAAGGCCGCTTATATAAGCGGCCTTTAAAAGTTAAATTAGCACCTAAATTAAGGCGCCCAATATACTTCAATATTTATACTTGGGTGATTAAGCACAGCGCGAAGTGGCATGTCATTAACATCGCCGCCCGCTTTTGCTTGCTTATAAACAGCGAGTTTTTCTTCACCGCTAATTAAAAGCTTAACCACTTTAGATTGCGCAATGGCATTTAACGTAAGCGTCATTCGCTCAGTAATACTACCCGTCACATCACTTTGTATCGCATTAATTGCACATACTGTTTGCTCAGTTGTTAAACCGTGCTCTAAACCTTCTGCATTTGGGAATAACGATGCAGTGTGACCGTCTGGGCCCATGCCTAGAATAGTTACATCGTATGGCGCTTTTAAAGCACTGTAAGCGGCTTCACACACTTCACTGCCTTGCTGCGCGGTTGCAGCATCGTTTTTCATGGTTATAAAGTTTGCAGCACTGCCGTAGTTTTGTAATAACGTGCTTTTAATAAAAGCTTCATTACTTTTTTCATGGTTTGGGTCTACCCAACGCTCATCAACCATAGCAACATCAACATGTTGCCAATCTAAATCAAGCGTTGATAAATGCTTATAAGCGGGCGCAGGAGACGAGCCACCCGACACCATTAATACAGCACGGCCATCGTTTTTAATGCCATCACGTAATGATTGCTCAAGCGTTGCAGAAAGCTCAGCTGTTAACGCGTCTTTATCGTCAAAAAACTTTTCAACTATCGTTGCCATACTTATACCTTATCGCCTGTGTTAAACCATACGTGGCTCTTTTCTGCCAATAGTTCATCAGCATCATCCGGACCCCAGCTACCAGCACGGTAAAGCGCAGGTTTGCCTTTGTCTTGCCAGCGGTCAATGATTGGATCAATCCATTTCCACGCTTGACGAACTTCATCACGGTGAATAAATAACGATGGGTTATTTGCAGCAGCATCAAGCATTAAACGCTTGTACGCATCTGAGTGAAAACCATTGCTGTAAGCTTGTGAAAGCTCAATATTCATTGTTACTGGTTCAAGTTGCATTTGAAGGTTATCAAGACGCTTAGACATAAGCGTTAGTTGAATTGTTTCCTCTGGCTGCAAACGAATAACAAGACGATTTGGCTCGATATTACCCACGTTATCTTCGTAGATATTGTGAGATACTTTTTTGTATTCAACCACAATTTCTGCACAGCGCTTAGCCATACGTTTACCCGTACGAAGGTAAAATGGAACACCCGCCCAGCGCCAGTTATCAATATGCGCACGAATAGCTACAAACGTTTCTGTTTTACTAGAACCTTCATTTAGCTCTTCTAAGTAACCCGGTACAATTTTACCGTTTAAGTCACCAGGTACGTATTGACCACGCACAATATTTTCATCAACATCACCACCTACTAGTGGGCGAAGTGCTTCTAATACTTTTAATTTTTCGTTACGAATGCTGTTAGCGTTAAGCTTATTAGGCGACTCCATTGCAACTAAACAAAGTAGTTGTAATAAATGGTTTTGAACCATGTCACGAAGTGCACCGGCTTTATCGTAAAAACCAGCACGGCTTTCAAGGCCAACAGTTTCTGATAAGCTAATTTGAATATTATCAATAGATTTAGCATCCCACATATTTTCAAACAATGAGTTTGAAAAACGCAGCGCCATTAAGTTTTGTACTGTTTCTTTACCTAAGTAATGGTCAATACGGAAAATTTGCTCTTCATTAAAAAATTCTGCAATTTTTCCGTTAATTGCTTCAGCAGAATCACCGCAATAACCAATTGGCTTTTCAACAACAACACGTGATGTAGGGGTAATTAAACCTTTAGTTGATAATATTTCACAACATGTGCCGTAAACAGCAGGCGGAAGCGATAAATAAAACACGCGAGACTTAGTACTTTCGTGCTCATCTAAAATGCCTTTTAGCACATCCCAGTTGTCATCTGCTTCTGTAACATTACTTACCACTGGCACTAGAAAAGTAGAAAACGCTTTCCAATCTTTAGCGTTAAACTCGCCTTTGCTTAAAAATTCTTGTAATGCTTTATGCGCTGTTTCTATGTATTCAGCACGTTTCGATTCTTCGCGCACTGTTGGTAGGATACGTGAGCCTTCAGGTAAGTTACCTTCTTGATATGCTCTGTACATTGCTGGTAGCAATTTGCGTAACGCAAGATCACCACCGCCCCCAAAAATTATAATATCAAAAGGATTAAGCATAGTTACTCTCTACGTTGTGATACCCAGTACATTTTATAAATGCGCGGGTATGCCTATTTATTGCTAGATTAGATGGCTTTTATAGCTGTACTTAAATAAAAGCCTGCTGAATTGTTCTGTATCGATGATTTATTGTTATTTTTTATCATTGCGCTTATTAAATGAGCCTTAGGGGCCCTGTATCTCCTCTCACAAAAATACAGACCCTAAGCACTCCAGCGCTACCCGTTCAAAGGTACTCGGTTTACTTACTTGCGTAAGCGAATTTTTTATTGCGTACGGTTTTGCTTATAGTACGCCATTAAGCCGTTTGTCGAACTATCATGAGCGTGTTTAACGCTTTCATCAGTGAGTTCACTTTCAATTTTAGATGCTAAACCTTTACCAAGCTCTACACCCCATTGATCAAACGAACATATTTCTAAAATAATGCCTTGGCAAAATATCTTATGCTCATACAGTGCAATTAAACGACCCACTGTTTTAGCATCTACTGTATCTAATAGCATAGATGTTGTAGGGCGATTGCCTTGATGAATTTTATGATTTAATAGCTCATCAATTTCTGCTTGCGATTTACCCTTAGCGGTTAAATCAGCGGTAACTTGCTCTGCATCCACACCACTCATCATCGCTTCTGTTTGTGCAAAGAAGTTTGATAATAAAATATCGTGATGCTTATCAACATTCACTTGTGGTTTAACTGATGCAATAAAATCTGCAGGCACAATTACATTACCTTGGTGTAAACACTGATAAAACGCGTGCTGACCATTAATACCCGTCATGCCCCAAATAATTGGAACTGTTGTATAAGGTACTGTTTCGCCGGCAAAGTTAACGTGCTTACCGTTACTTTCCATTTCGCCTTGCTGTAAATAAGCAGGCAACATATGCAGTGCTTGGTCGTACGGTAATATAGCTTGAGCTGTGTAGCCCAAAAAGCTTGTGTTCCATACGCTAAGTAATGCCATAATTAATGGTATATTTTGTTCAAACGGCGCGGCCTTAAAGTGCTCATCTACTTCAAAGGCACCTTCTAAAATGGCTTCAAAGGCGTCATAGCCTAAATATAAAGCGATTGGTAAGCCTATCGCACTCCAAAGTGAAAAGCGACCGCCAACCCAATCCCACATAGTGAATACGTTTTCGTCGCTGATACCAAAGGCTGCCGTTTTTTCTAAATTTGTACTTACCGCAACAAAATGTTTAGCAATTGTGCTTTCATCTTTTGTTGTTTGTAAAAACCAATCAACTGCTGTTTTAGCGTTTGTCATGGTTTCTGAGGTAGTAAATGTTTTTGACGAAATAACAAATAATGTTGTTTCAGGGTCAATGGCTTTTAATATAGACGAAATTTGTACGCCGTCAGCATTAGATACGTAATGAACATTTAACGTATCATCAGCAAGTGCTTTTAACGCCTCGGTTGCCATTTGTGGACCAAGGTTAGAACCACCTACGCCAATGCTTACAACATCTTTTACCGCTTTACCGGTATAGCCTAGCCATTTACCGCTACGAACTTTTTCTACAAACACTTTAATTTTAGCTAATTCGTTGTCTACGGCTTGTGTTACGTTTTCGCCATCAACGATTAATGGAGTGTGAGCACGATTACGAAGTGCCGTATGTAGTACTGAGCGATCCTCGGTGATATTTATTTTTTCACCGCTAAACATTTTATCGCGCCACGACGCAATATCGCATTCTTTAGCAAGCGACATTAAGTTAGCAAAAACATCGTTATCAATAAGTTGTTTAGAATAGTCGAATAATACGCCTGGTATTTGAGTCGAAAACTGAGAAAAGCGCGTGTCATCTTGTGCAAATAACGTTTTTAGATGTGTTTGTTTCATCTTAGCTGCACTTTGTTCTAGTGCTTGCCAACTTGCTAGTTGCGTTCGGTTAGACATGGATATACCCTCTAATTCTTTCAATCTATTGATTTAAAAATATTTTTTATAAAAGCGAAAATATTAACATTGCTTTTTTACACTAAATTAAAGCGCAAATA
Source organism: Pseudoalteromonas sp. SWN166 (assembly GCF_015864485.1). NCBI lineage: Bacteria > Pseudomonadati > Pseudomonadota > Gammaproteobacteria > Alteromonadales > Pseudoalteromonadaceae > Pseudoalteromonas > Pseudoalteromonas sp. SWN166. Next base: position 16,125 of record NZ_JADYXB010000050.1, on the reverse strand, counting down.
GTATAACTAAAAATGCAAAAAAAGTGCTGTTTTTATAATTTTAGATGCAGATGATAACGCAATTTTTAGCTTTTGACACCGGTATCATAAAAATTTTATAAATTAATTTACCCGCAGTTTTAAAGGTACCAGCTAACATTAAGCCCTAAAAATGAAATTTTAATGAATTTTCACAAGTCCTGCCATAGTAAGTCCCGCTATATAAATCCTGCCATAGTAAGTCCCGCTAATTACTTTTTATAATTATTCACTAATTACTATGGCTTGCTTATCTCTAGAACAAATAAACCTTAAAAACAAAAAATCGGCCCTAAAGCCGATTTTGTACTAATTACAAACGTTATTTAATTACTAAGCGCTAAACCGCCATTTAGGTTATAAACGGTTTTATATCCTAGTTGCATTAAGTTAGTTGCAGCAATTTTTGAGCGGTTGCCACTACGGCATAATAAAATATATTTATTACCTTTATTTAACTGCCCTTCAAATACCGCATTTGCCATTCTGCTAAGTGGTATATTTAATGTTTTTTCATCTACCGTATTAAATAACTGAGCAACATTATTTGCTCCATGCTCATACGGCTCCCGAGTATCTATTAAATATGTATCGCTGGTGTTTAACATTACTTTAGCGTCATCAAAATTTAGTTGCTGTGTATCAACCTCAGGTAACGCATTTACATAACCACACAGCTGCGTGTTATTTACTTTTTTTGAGGCATCGTACTGCTGCTTTTGTACTGCAAATTCATCAACTGAAATACTGCCGTTCACTAGCGCGTTGAGTAATGGCGTTTGGCTTTGTTGTACAGCCCAGTTCATAGCAAAGCATTGTTGGTAGTCATGCCCTGAGCAAATAATACTGCTGTTATTAAGTTGCTCGCTCATTGCTAAAATAGAGCGTGCCATTGCTTTTGCATCCCCACCTATAAGCGATGTATTACCAAGCCCTGCAGGCAATATTAAATCACCACAAAAACAGTAACGCGTTTCACCATTACTGTTTTTTAATAAATAACTTACGCTATCTTTGCTGTGCCCTGGTGTCGCTACTTTTTCAAGTACGTCATTTCCTAAACCAATATTTGCTGTATTTAACGGCCAACCTAGCGAATCAACCTCACCTTTTACCACTCTTGATGCAAGAACGCTGGTAAGCAAATTAGTCGCAGACTCTCGCTCTTGATGAAGATGTGTATTAAGCACGGCTGATATAGTTAAGTTTTGTGTATTGGCTATTTTTTCAAAACGCGGAATAAGCTCAATAATAGGGTCTATTATAACTGCGTGTTTATCATCGCTCACATAAAGCCAACTACATGCCCCTTGATGCCTAAATTGAGTTAAACCAAGCGCGCACACTTCTTGAATTGGTGTTGTACTGTCAGACACAATTAAACAGTTTGCTTGCAAAATTGCTTTTAATGCGCGAATACGCCCACAAGCATCATCTATATCGTGCTGTGTTGCCGCTGGCCCAAACGATAGCCTAATCGCGTTTTCGCTTTGCCACTTGCTTGCACCCATTGCATCCAAAACAAAACTTGTTGATGCACCTGTACTACAAGCCGAGCCACCACTTACGCGAATGCCCGCCGCATCAAATAAATCAATCACTTCTTTGCTCGTTAAATCGTTAACAGCAAAGTTAAGTGTGGTTGGCACGCTATAAGCAAAATCATGATTAAATGTAATATCGCCAAAGGTATCTTTTATCGCGTTTTGTAACTGGCTTCGGTAAGCATTAAGTACGCTAACCGACTTAAATGTATCGTCTGACTTATCAAGCAACATACTAAATAGCTTATTTAGCCCTGCAATACCGGGTAGGTTTTCGGTGCCCGATCGCATTCCACTTTCTTGACCGCCACCCGCTATAAAAGGGGTGTACGCACTACCACTACGAATATATAAAAAGCCAATACCTTTAGGTGCATAAAGCTTATGCCCCGAAAAAGGGGCGTAATCTATTGTTGTATCGCTCAGCGCAAGTGCTTGTTTACCAAGCGCCTGCACGCAATCCACCATCCACGATACATTTTTATTACGGCTACGAATTACCTGCTCAATAGCGGGTAAATCTTGATATACACCGGTTTCGTTATTAACGGCCATGGTGCAAATCATCAATGCGTTATCTATATGCTGTGCTATAAAATCTAAATCTAAAATACCGTTGCTATCAACCGGAATAGCAAGCACCTCAGCATTAACGTCAAGTACGCTATTCCAGTGCTTAAGTGTGTTTGGCACCGCTTTGTGCTCAGTAGCACCATATAACAATACGGGGTTTTTAATCGGATGTTTTTTAGCCTCTATTAGCGTAGAAACCACCGCAGTTTGAATGCCTTCTGTTGCGCCAGAGATAAATAAAATATCGCCAGTAGTTGCGCCAATAACTGTGTGTGCTTTTTGGCGTGTTTGTTCTAATAAATGCTTGGCTTGAATGCCTGTGATGTGCGGGCTTGAAGGATTACCAAAACATATTTGCATGGTATGAGAAACAACATCAGCTATACAAGGCAACACAGGGGTCGTTGCGTTTGCATCAAGGTAAACTTGTTTTACTGGCTCATCGTGCAATAAAAACTCAGACATTAAAAAACGCACCTTATTACTAAAAAATATATCTTATTACCAATAGTACATAAATTTACAGGTAATGAGTAATAATCAATTAGCACTAGAGGTGCGTTTACTATTCTTTTTTAGACTAAAAGTCTGTTTACTTAATTATTCACTGGCCTCTTTACTTATCTCTTCATGCGTTGACGACCAAGCTGTTATTAGCGCTTTTACTAATGAAGCCAACGGGATGGCAAAAAATACGCCCCAAAATCCCCACAAGCCACCAAAAAATAATACCGCGACAATTATAAATACCGGATTTAAATCAACCGCCTCAGAAAACAGCAGTGGCACAAGCACGTTGCCATCAAGCGCCTGAATAATTCCGTAAATAATTAAAATGGTCCAAAACTGTGTTTCTAATCCAAACTGAAACAGCGCAACTGCCGCTACCGGAATAGTGACGAGTGCCGCGCCAATAAATGGAATTAATACCGACAAGCCAACAAGCACACCAAGTAATGCGGCGTAGCGTAAATCTAAAACAGTAAATGCAATAAAAGACACACCACCAACAATTAAAATTTCAAACACTTTACCGCGAATGTAATTCATAATTTGTTGATTCATTTCGTGCCACACTTGCAAAATTAAACGTCGTTGTTGCGGGATCAATTTAGCGATACTGCCCGTTAGTTCAAGCTTATCTTTGAGCATAAAAAACACCAGCAACGGCACAAGCACTAAGTAAATAAGCCATGCAACAACATCTTTTAAAGAGGTTAGTGAAAACGACAGTACAGCCTGACCAAACTCGATTATTTTAGCCTCTACCGTTGCCACAATTGCCTGTACTTGCTCAATACTAATTAAACTTGGATATTGCTCAGGTAAAGCGATTAAATAAGACTTCCCCTGCTCTAACATATGCGGGGTTTCTTGGACTAAGTTACTGGTTTGCTTCCAAAGTACGGGGCCAATAACCAAAATAAGGGTGAGCATAATGCTAATAAATATCAACATTACAATAATCGTTGCACTAAAGCGCTTTAAACCAAAACGCTCTAAATGAACAACCGGCCAATCAAGTAAATAGGCAATAACCAGTGCCACAAGTACAGGAACAATTAACGAGCCAAAAAAGTAAAGTAAGGCAACAGAGGCCAGTAATAAAAATAATAAGGTAGACGAATGAGGATCCGAGAACTTCCTTTCGTACCATGTTTTTACGTATTCAAACATGTAATGGCTCCACTAATAACAACCCTCGTTGTTTATCAAAATTGTAACTATAAGCATTTTTTTGCAAAAAACGTTCAATATCGTTCGCACTTTCACCTTTATTAAGACTAAAGGTAATGCGGTGTTTTGATAACTGCGCACTTCGTAGCGCAAGTTTAAACTGCACAAATTGCTGAGGGCACTCAAACCCTTTTAAATCGCGCTCCACCATAACTACTTTACCCGTATAGTAAATCAATAATAAGTCGCATATTGTCGGTCTACGTATTTATAAAACGTGAACCGTTGTAACTTTTTCTTAAAACAACACCTGTAATAGTTTATCCTTATAACATAACTAGCAGTAAGGATAAGTTAATGCCTGGAACGCATAATAAAGCGCAACTACCAAGTAATCCAACACTCAAAGAGATTAATTGGTTTAAAAAGCAAATTAATTGGGGCGAACTTCCTCCTTTTTATCATCTTATTGCCTCTTCAATAAGCGAATCAGAAGGAATTTTAGATCATGGATTCGATAATGCAGTTAAACAACTTATAGATAAACGCAATTGGAACTTAGATTTATTAAAAGGCCATGAAGATAACTTTGGTGTAATACATACTAAACATAAGCCACGTATTGCACTACACCAAGTATTTACCGACAGAGGCTTTGAGTTATGGGCACAGCCTTATGCTAAAGATGTTATTGTTGACCAATACGTAAAAGGTAATCGCTTTATGGAATTTAGAGTGTGGGATCCGCATTCAATGAAAAATCTAATCAGAATAAATCAATTACATAAGTTTATTGGCTTTTATTTTGAACGAGGCGACAAAGCAGATAAAGCCATTATTTTACATGCACATAAAGTAGTACATAAAATTATTACTTTTTTGCAGCGAGAATTGAACGTTGTAAAGCTTGATGGAGTCACAATAAAAGAACTATACCAATTGTGCGAAAAAGACAGCCGTGCAAGCAGTGACGAAATAGACATAGCCAAAATTGCAATTGGCGAACCAATTAACAAGGAATAAAATGCAGCTAAAATCAGCATTTATCACTTTATGCAGTGCCGCGCTTACGTTTAGCTTATTAGTAAGCGAACCTTTAAAAGCGCAAACTAGCTTTACTCTTCCTGATTTAGGAACATCTGCATTACAAGCGCTGCCACTTGAAAAAGAAAAAGCTATTGGCGAAGTAATGATGATGCAAATACGCGGCTCATCGCCCGTTATAAACGACCCTGTATTGGATGAATACCTGACCACTATTGGCCGTAAATTGGTGGCTAATGCTAACGATGTGCGCTTTCCATTTTCGTTTTTTTGGATAAACAACTCAGAAATAAACGCCTTCGCCTTTTATGGTGGGCATGTAGGTGTGCACACAGGGTTAATAGCACAAGCCGATAACGAGAGTCAGTTTGCCTCTGTACTTGGCCACGAAATTGCTCACGTAACCCAGCGCCACTTAGCACGTAGAATTCAACAACAACAAGATAACAGCGCGCTGACCATTGCCGGTATGATTGCTGGAATACTGGCAACAGTTGTTGCACCCGACGCCGGCATTGCCATTATATCAGCGAGCCAAACGCAGTCTGCTTTTAGTCAGTTAACGCACAGCCGCTCAGCCGAGCAAGAAGCCGACCGTATAGGTATGCAAACTCTTAATAATGCGGGTTTTGATGCGCGTGCATCGAGCGAGTTTTTAACTAAACTTGCAGCGCAAATTCGCTATAAATACAAGCCACCTGCGTTTTTGCTTACTCACCCATTACCAGAGAGCCGTGTATCAGACGTACGCTTGCGGGCAGAGCAGTATCCTCAGCGCCATATAAACGCGAGCCTTGAGTTTAGTTTAGCAAAAAGTCGCGTACTGGCACGCTATTACAACAAACCAGAAAAAGCGGAAGACCTATTTAGAAAGCTACTGCGCGAAAACATCTACAACAACACAGCATTAAAATACGGTTTAGCTATTAGTTTACTTGATCAAAAAAAGCTTGATGAAGCAGCGCCAATGTTAGATGAGCTTTTAAAAAACGATCCTAAAAACCTATTTTATATAGATACTCATACCGATTTACTCATCGCACAAAAAAAGGCAGATGAAGCCGTTAAATTTTTAGCTGATTTAAATCAGTATCGCCCTAATAATCAGGTAATTACGCTTAACTACGCCAACGCTGCACTTGAAGCTGAACAGTACGAGCTTGCCGAAAATATACTTAAAAGCTTTTTGCTTGAAAAACCCGATCACAACTTAGGTAAACAACTCCTTGCTGATGCGTATAAAAAACAAGATAAATTAGCCTCTTACCACGAAGCAAATGCTGATGTATTAGCGCAATACGGGGCTTACTTAAAAGCCGCTGATGAAATCCAAAAAGCGCTTAATTTCGTAGAATCAACAGAACTTGTAAAACAACAGCGTTTAAAAGCACTGCTTACTCAGTATCGACTTTTACAAAAAGAGCTTGCGAGGCTTTAAGTCTGCAAGCGCTTACCCTAAAATAGACGCAATTCACACTTTGGAATCATTTTATGTCTGTTACTATTTACCACAACCCTCGCTGCTCTAAATCGCGCGAAACGCTAGCGCTACTGCAAAGTAAAGCGGTAGAGCCAAATATTGTAGAGTATTTAAAAACGCCTCTTACTCGCGAGCAAATTTCAACGCTTGTAAGCCAGCTTGGTTTTTCATCAGTACGCGAACTAATGCGCACTAAAGAAGATGCCTACAAAGAACTTAATTTGAAAGATGAAAGCAGTGAGTCAGCATTGATAGACGCCATGGTGCAAAATCCAAAGCTAATTGAACGCCCTATTGTTGTTAATAACAATAAAGCAGCCATTGGTCGCCCGCCTGAAAACGTACTAAGCGTTTTATAATGAGCGAAACCATAGTGGTGTTATACCACTCAAGCCATGGCTCAGTTGAAGCAATGGCTCACGAAATAGCAGAATCAATTGAGCAACAAGGCGCAACTGCCCTGCTGCGTACTTTTGTAGCTAAAAATCCGCACGACATTGTAATAACCAAAGATGATTTAATTAATTGCGATGGTTTAGCATTTGGTACGCCAACCCGATTTGGCATGATGGCCTCCCAAGCAAAAAGCTTTTGGGAAACCACCAGCGATTTATGGCTAAAAGGCCAATTAATAGATAAGCCAGCCTGTGTGTTTTCGTCATCAAGCAGTATGCATGGTGGTAATGAAGCAACCTTACTCAACTTATCTCTGCCACTATTGCACCACGGTATGATGCTACTGGGCGTGCCGTACGATGTACCCGAGCTACTTGCAACACAAACAGGTGGAACACCATACGGTGCAACACACGTTGCTGGCAGCGCTAATAGTACACAGCTTAGTAAAGACGAAATTAAAATATGTCAAAGCGTTGGTAAACGCCTTACTCACATTGCGAGAAAACTTAAATGAATACCGCTGACAACCCAGCTAAAAAGCCAATTACAGTAAAATTTCAGCGTGCCGCACTCTTTGGCTATGTAGGTTTACTTATTCTTATTCCACTGTGGATGTATTTTGTACCACCTTTAAATGGTAATGCGAGTTTAGCGTCTTTATTTGTGCCTATTATTCCATTATTGCTGCCACTAAGAGGCATAATTAAAGATTATACTTACACTTATGCGTGGGCTAACTTTATTGTAATGCTGTATTTTATTCACGGGCTTACCATGCTGTGGGCCGCTCCTGATGAGCTTATATGGGTACTGCTAGAGCTTGTATTTGCCTCTTCAATGTTTATTGGCTGTACTTACTACGCAAGACACCGTGGACAAGAGCAGGGTTTAAAAATCCGTAAGCTTAAAGAAGAACTAGCTGAAGAAAAAGCAGCAAATGAGCACGGTAAATAGCCTCTTACCTAAACCGATTAGGCTATCCATAAACGATATAAACAAAAAGCGCGCTTAAATTACTTTAAGCGCGTTTTTTATAAGTTGTTTAAAAGTGACTAAACCAAATCACTCAAAGCTGCTAGCACCACAATGCTCGCTAACCCTATTTGAGCCACTAAGCTAATAAACGAAAAGCCCCTAAGCACAAATAAACCCCAAGGGTGTTTAATATGCGGATATAACGCGCAACGTTTTAAAGTGGTTGCAAAGAAAAAACAGATTACCGCCGCCATAGTTAAACCCAGCGTCAGCTCACTTTTAATAGAGAGTGTTCCATCAAAAAAGAAGAACAACTGTAAAGGCAGCAGTATAGTGACGATAGCGTGCAGCACATGTACTTTTTTAATGCGATCAAACTGCCCTTCTGGCGAAAGCTCTTTAATACCAAAGTCACGTTCTAAGCATTTAACTAAGTTATTGGCTTTTATACTTACCGCTAAACGGTAACAGCTTAAACCTTCTTTATTGCGCGCTCTAAAGTCGTATCCGGCTTTAATTAGCAGTACCATAAGTGATTCATTTTTAGCAAATACAGCATAATGAAGTGCTGTATTACCTAAATTATCAACCGCTTTTTTGTCTTGCTTTGCAAGTAGCGTTTCAACCACATTTACAAAGCCTTTTTCGGCGGCCCACATAAAGGCTGTTTTATTGTTTTCATCAGTAAGTACACCGGTAGCGCCTTGCTCAATAAAACGCATTGCCATTGTTTGCTTGGCTGTTTTTTTACGTAGGTGCGTTAATAATGCTTTTTCTAGCAGCACAACAGAGTCAACGTCAGGAGAAACCTGTGTAAGCAACGTGAAGTAGTCTTTACCTGCTGCTACTTTTTCGCTGGCAAGCTCACTGAGCATTTCTAAATCGGCAATAGACTCTGGAATAAACGCACTTAAACGCTCTCTAAAATCAACTTCTTTCCAAAGCGCTAATGTATCCTTTGCCGAAAGCTTACTGTTATTATTTAACGCATGCTCAATTAGCGTGAAGTAGCGTTTACTAAAAAACAAATCAACTAAAGACAGTGGCGTATCTAGGGTGTTTTGCGCAGCCACACTTGCGTATTTTTCAAGACGCTGGCACAACATAAGCACTAAGCTTTCAGGGGTGTATTCATTATCGTAGTAATGGCTTTTAACCGCACTAATATACGCTTGTGCGTCTTCGTCATATTCAGAGATATGTTGAAAGTAACATTCTTCAAATGGCTCTAACGGGGTTAGCCATGCCAAATAATAAATAGGTGGCAACACGGTGGTGCATACACCATCGTCTTCATTTGTAGAACGACAAGCAGGCCAAGCTTCCAAAGCATCTAAAATAAAGGCACCGTTTTGTTCTACCAGTCCTTTAATAAGTAATGGGTATTCCTTTGGCCAAATCAGTACATTTTCCATTAAAACAACACAACTCCAGTGTGGCTTGGGGGGTGGTAAGTTATATCAGTTTTTAGCTGACACCACGCTTAATCAAAGTGCCGATATTCTAGCACACCTTTGTTTTGCTGCTAGCGCAAAATTGCGCAATAACAACAATCCTTTAGATTACAGTAGACAAGAATATAAAAACGGCCAAGTACATAAGTACTTGGCCGTTTTTGAGGTTGGAGTTGGGCTTAATCAGAGCCAGACAAATAGTCTATTTACTTTTTAATTCGCTAATAACTTGCTCTAAACCCACTTCAGAAATGCGTTGAATAATCTCTTTTTGCTTAGCACTTAATAGTGAAATACCTTCGGCAACAATATCGTATACTTTCCACTCATCGTTTTTACCTAAACGAAGCTTAAAGCTTAAGTCGATTGTAGGCGCATTTGGCTTAATAATTTGCGTGTTAACTGTTGCGTACTCAGAGTCGCTTTTTGCGTTGTTACGCTCAAATACAACTTTTTGACCTGTGTACTTCATTAGTGCACCAGCGTATGTGCCTGTTAAGTAATGCTCTACTGCATCTATAAATTGAACAGCTTGCTCGCGCTCAATACCTTTAATGTGTTTACCTAATAATTTAAACGACACAAACTTAACATCAATATGTGGCATTAAACGTTTTTCAACAATGGCAGCCATCGCATCTTTGCTAGCTGTCCCTTTTGAGTTTACTTGACCAATGTCTGCAAAAAGTTTGTCGGCTACTGATTCTAATAACTGATCAGGCGATTGCTGAGCTTGTGCAAATAACGAACTACTAAAAAAAGCAGTGGCTAAAACGAATAGTTTAAAGAGTTTCATAATTGTATATGTCTGTGTGATTAAGATGGTTGTAATTTACCCGTTCTATACGCAATAAAAAAGGCACAAATAAGCAATTTATTAATGCCCAAATTGCACCAATTGAATAAGAAAAGAAAATTCAAGTAGTTACAAACCTCCATTAACAGCCTATATACAACCGGCATTTTGTCCTCATTGTAATTGTTAACAGGTCGCCCTTATCATTTAGTTATCACTTTGAACTAAACAAACATTTGGCACCTATGAAAACGTCACTTAAAACACTTTTTATCTCTTTAGTATTAGTAGTTTCACTTTTTGGCAAACTTGCTTTTGCTCAATCGAATCACGGTTATGCTGTTGATTTTCTTAAAGGCGAAGGCAACGTAAATGGCGTTAAGCTTGCGTATCAGTATCATGCGCCGAGTATGCAAAACCTTATTGGCGATGCACGTTTTTACTTTGAAACCAGCGTAAATATGTGGGAATACCGCCACGGCGATGAAACACAATCAAACCTAGTACTTGCTATGTCACCTGTGCTGCAATTTCCTGCCTTCAGTTTTAACAATACCCCATTTTATGTAGAAGCAGGGATTGGTGTATCACTGATTGATGAAACGCAGTTCGCCGGTAAAAACATAAGCACTCACTACCAGTTCGAGGATCGCATAGGCCTTGTTGCCGACTTTGGCCACACTAACGTTGCCCTAAGAGTAATTCACTATTCAAACGCGGGCTTTAAAGAGCCAAACCCAGGGCTTAACTTTTTAACGCTTTCGGTAGCTAGACGTTTTTAAAGCTATTGATTGTGTTTAAAGTTATTAATTATGTTTTGAGTTATTTAATTGCTGTTACAGCGTAAAACGGTCACACTTAAACGTACTAATGATTAAGTGATACTGCGATGCAAACTTGGCATATTGTAATAATTGTCGCCGTTGTTTTTGCCATTATTATTGGTAATATTGCCCTGATTAGACTCTCTGCAAAAATGGAGTTTAAAAAGCTAGAGGCCAATATAAAAAATACAACAGACACAAAAAAGCCCTGATTAATCAGGGCTTTTTAATACGTGCTAAACCTAGCCTACTAACCAATGCGCCATCAACGCAATAACAGGTAAAGTAATTAGCGTTCGCAAAATAAATATAATAAATAACTCTAAAATATTTACCGGTATTTTACTGCCAAGTAAAAGTGCGCCCACCTCAGACATATAAATAAGCTGAGTTACACTCATTGCTGCAATAATAAAGCGCGTTATATCACTTTCAATTGTACCTGCTGCTAATATTGATGGAATAAACATATCAGCAAAACCAACCATAATAGTTTGTGACGCGGCTGCCGCTTCTGGGATTTGCAATAACTCTAAAAATGGCACAAATGGCATGCCTAAATACTCAAATATAGGCGTATGCTCAGCAATGATCAGTGCAAATGTACCTACGGCCATAACCACAGGCAGTACACCAAATACCATATCAAGCGCGTTGTGTACGCCCTCTTTTATAGTGCCTTTAACACCTGTTGAGTTATCAGCTTTAGCTAATGCAACATCTAGCGAATGGCTAAATAAAGTTTTATGGCCCGGAATTGTCTCAGCGTCTCTATCTGGTTCAGTGCCATCAATTAGTAAATCTTTTTTAAAGCGAAGTGGTGGTAATCGCGGCACAATAATAGCGGCAACAATACCGGCTAAACATACCGTTGCGTAAAACGGAGCAAATAGGTATTCAAGTTTAACTTGTCCTAACACCACTAAACTAAACGTAATTGAAACCGCTGAAAACGTAGTACCAATAATAGCCGCTTCACGTTGTGTATAGTGTTTTTGATCGTACTGCTTTGCAGTCATCAAAATACCTACACTACCATCACCTAACCACGATGCAGTACAGTCAACCGCGCTTCTACCCGGTACGCCAAATACAGGGCGCATTACTTTAGTCATTAACGTACCAGCAAGCTCTAGTAGACCAAAGTTTATTAATAGCGGCAGTAATAAGCCCGCTAAAATAAATACCGAAAACAGCACAGGTAGTAAGTCATTTAATACCAGCGCGCCAGTATTGGCCGAGGTAATCATCTCGCTACCTAAGCTTAAGTACGTCATTAAACCAAACGCCATACCAAATAAGCGCACAGCTAACCATATCCAGCTCACGTCAAATAAATGCTTTAGCAAAGGTGAATTACATATAGCGGCGGGTTTAAATACTTTAGTAATTACAGAAATAACCCCTGTAATACAAATAATGAGAGTAATAATTGCTTGAGCAGAGCCAAGCATCATTGCTTGAACCGCTTTTGCCATAACGGCAATAGGAATGGTCATCCCTTGCGAGGTAGTAATCGGCGTCATAAATAAAAACACACCAATTAACGAAGGAACCAAAAAAGTAAACCAAGTGCGCCACGTATAATGTGAACGATGAGGTAGCTGAGACATATTTTTTAACCTATAAAAACCACAAAAAGAGCTTTGCGCTCTTTTTATGGTAAAACTTATTATTATTTAAATTTTAATGCCGCGCTGAATGAGTGCTGCTTCTAATGCTTGTTGTAAACCATTCATAGTACCTGGTTCAAGCGTTTCGCCTTTGTCATCCATCCACGTTAAGCTAGTACCGCCTTCTTTAGTTTTACTTACTAAAATTTGGTATTGGCCTTCATCAATAGGTAGTTGAGCTACGTCATCACCCCAAATTGAATCCCAAACACTTGTTTCTGGTTTAGTGTAATCAGCAGTAATTAAGCCCGTATCTGGGTTAATTTCAACAATAGTGAACGACAAGCGCTCTAAAAATCCAGAGAAACGGTCAAACACAGCTTCGTAAGATTGCTCAGTTACAAGTGCTGCATTACCTTTGTTATCAAAGCCCATTTCAAGAGAAATAATACCTTGGCGTTTACGCATATCAACTTCAAGTTGACGGTAACGGTAATCAAACTCGCTCACTACTTGGTTAAGCGCACGTACTTCTAACTGCTGCTTTAACAAATCAGTTAGCGTATGGTCGCCTTTAAAATCTATCAGCTCTACACGTAAAGACGCAGTACGCTGATGTGACTTTTCTTCAATAGTGAATCTAAATTTTTCTAAGTCATCGTTAACTTCATCGCCCCACCACCAAAAACCTTCTTCGGTTTTAATAATTGAGTACCAATCAGTTTCAATAGTACCTAATAGCTTGTCTTCTTTAGTGGTTGCTGCATTGTTATCAGCAAGGACTGATTGAATCGTGTCCCAAAGAAATTCATCTAAATCAGCAATGCCATCGTTTTTATCAAAATAAATACGCGCTTGTTTATCTGTCTCTTCTACCCAACTGCCTTTAGCAATTGTTAATACTTGTGCCGGTGGGCGGTAATTTGTAGCTTCAGGATTGTTGTCGTATTGACCTACATCCATTTTATAAACTGGGTCTTGAGCTGGTTGAGATAACGACGTTGGTGCTTTTACAGGCTCATGCGTACGATAGTTACGCTCGTCATGTGCCTTATTAATAAATACACTACACCCTGATAAACTTACCAATACACTTACTGCAAGTGCTTTTGGGATCCAATACTGCACAGATATTTCTCCTTAGCATACCCTTTAATTGTTTTAACAAATATATGAGTGGGTAATGCCGATTTGGTTCAGTGTAAAATCAATATTAACTTTACATTTATTATTTGGCTGCCTAAATGCAATAAAGTTCAGCACTTCAACTTAGCAATAAAACTAAGCGCAAATAAGCAAATTTTAGCTATGGTACTTTCCCGTGCCAGTAAAAACAAGAAACACCGCACTTTAAAAGCGCTTAATTAGCGTGTGCTGTAGTTTAGAGCCCTTTTTGTGTTAAACTTCGCCGCCGTGCAACTTCTCGTGTGTATTTTTTGGTGTTGCCAACTCGGTTGATATAATCCAAGTAACAAGGTATTTGAACTCATGACTGCATTTTCAAATCATCAAATTGTTTTAACAGCGATTGGCGAAGACAGACCCGGTATAGTAAGTGAACTAACCCAACTGGTTAGCGATTGCCACTGCAACATTATTGACAGCCGTATTGCTATTTTAGGCTGCGAATTTACCTTCATAATGCTACTAAGCGGCGACATGTCGGCAATAAGCCGCATAGAGCACGTACTGCCCACTAAAGCCATGGAACTTGGCCTGCTAACCATGATGAAGCGCACAGCGAGTCATACTCCTAGCGAATTTTGTGCTGGTTACACCCTAGAATACACAGGCATAGACACCCCTGGCACATTGAGCAAAGTAACGCGCTTTTTTGCCGACAATAATATTAGTATTTGCTCACTTAAGTCAGACACTTATTCCCAAGAAGACAACATTAAAATGCGTTGTGAACTTGAATTCAACATACCTGTTGATGTAGATATAGATCAATTTAAAATTAGTTTTGAGAGCCTTTCTCACACACTAAACGTAGATTATATTTTTAAACGAATTCGTTAAGGATGCTAAACATGAACACAATTAGTCCATTACAAGCTGGCGATACTGCACCCGCTTTTAGCCTACAAAACCAAAACGACGAAACAGTAACATTAAGCGAGCTGTTAAAAGAGCAACAAGTGCTTGTGTACTTTTACCCTAAAGCGTCAACGCCGGGCTGTACTGTACAAGCCGAAAACCTACGCGATGAACAAGCACAGCTTGCTAAATTTAACACCCGCGTTGTAGGTATTAGCCCAGATCCAATTAAGCGCCTTAAAAACTTTGAAACTAAAAAAGAGCTTAATTTTGATTTATTAGCCGATGAAGACCACGCCATTGCAGAAGCATTTGGTGTATGGGGCTACAAAAAGTTTATGGGAAAAGAGTACGATGGTATTCACCGTTTGACGTTTTTAGTAGGCCAAGACGGTAAAATTAAACACCTATTTGATAAGTTTAAGACTAAAGATCACCATCAAGTAGTGTTGGATTATCTTGCAGCAGAATAAGCTAACGGCTGAGTAAGCCAGCAGCTTGGTAAGTTAGCTACCAGCTATTAGACAAATACAGAAAAGCGTTGCTCAAGGGCAACGCTTTTTTTATGCCTATACATTTGCGCTATATAAAACTTAAATAGCAATAGAGTAAATAATTTGTTAAAACTGCCAAAGCACTTATTATTAGCACCTTGCCAATTGGATATTTAAACCTTGAATAAAAGCCTAATATTTAAACTTTATTTAACTGCATTAATCATCTGTATTATTGGTTTTAACTTTTCAGAACCAAGTATGCAATTTTACTCAAACCCGTTTTATATCGGTAGTTTCGTTTTCGCTATTGCGCTTATAATCTCTGTAATTAATTACGCCTGCCCTGTCTGTAATAAAAACCAAGTAATGCGCTCTATTTCTAGTTATAAGCTTCCCACTAACGATTGTTATAATTGCGGTAAAGAAATTGATGAGAAAAGTAATTAAATAGACGGAGTTATTACTGGAGAGTCTGGTATTCAGGGTTATATAAAATAATAATTTACCGCCTAAACCTTTAGTGTATAAAGGCAGTAAATTAACTTGCTGCTTGAAACGACTAAAATTTAAAACTAAAGACCGTCCCACGTAAGTTCTTTAATTGTTTGATACAATGAGATCAAGTGATGATTGGACATATCCATTGGTAGTGTTTAGAAATCTGTGTCATTTCAGTATTATTAAGAAAACAGGAGTGACACATGACTCAATCTTTCGATTTCAACAAAGCATTAGCTGAACTTCAAGCTGGTAAAGGTCTTACTGGCGAAGACGGTGTTCTAACACCCTTAATCAAACAACTCACCGAAGCGGCTCTTAAAGCCGAAGTAGAGCAGCATCTACAATCTGAGACGCAAGTTAACCGCAAAAATGGTTCAACCAAAAAAACAGGTAAGGCATCCATAGGCCAATTCGAACTTGAAACGCCCAGAGACCGATCAGGTTCGTTTGAACCTCAGCTTGTTAAAAAGAACCAAACTAAGTTAACGCCTGAAATTGATGAGAAAATCCTATCTATGTTTGCTTTAGGTATGAGCTATCGAGATATTCGAGGCCACATACAGGATATGTATGGCGTTGAAGTATCAGAGGCCACCATCACTGCCGTAACAGACCAGCTGATACCAGAGCTTAAAGCATGGCAAGCTCGCAGCTTAGATACGCTTTACCCGTTTATCTGGCTTGATGCCA
>NZ_JADYXB010000005.1:0-186575 GCF_015864485.1 Pseudoalteromonas sp. SWN166 | reverse complement strand
CGAGAGCGAGTGAAACGTTATATTCTTCCAGAAAAAAGAAAACGGCCCAAAAGTAGGACCGTTCGAATTTCAAAAACTCGGTACACCATTAAGTCAAAACATGCTTAACTGAATGGTGTTAACTGAAAAGTGGCTTTTTTTTGCTTTAAAGCATGCTAAATTAGCTGAAATTTATAAATGGAGAAACCAGTTGGAATTTTTATACGAATACGGTTTGTTTTTTGCTAAAACAGTTACTTTTGTTATCGCTATCGCAGTTGTTTTAATGCTAATAGTTGGCGCTGCAGTTAAGCCAAAGGCCAAAAAAGGTGAAATACAAATTGATGATATATCAGAGCAGCTAGTTGAACTTAAAGAAAGTTTTTTACAAAATACGTTGGGTAAAAAAGAGCTTAAAGCGCATCAAAAACTGCTTAAATCGCAAAGTAAAAAAGCAGATAAAGATGAGCCTAAACCTAGTTTATATGTAATTGACTTTGTGGGTAGTATGGATGCTCACGAAGTAGAAAGCTTACGTGAAGAAATTACAGCAATTATATCTATCGCCGATCCAAGTAAAGACAAAGTGCTTATTCGTTTAGAAAGCGGTGGCGGTGTTGTACATGGATACGGACTTGCTGCATCTCAGTTACAGCGTATTAAAAACGCAGGCATACCCTTAAGTGTATCAATTGATAAAGTAGCAGCGAGTGGTGGTTACATGATGGCGTGTGTAGCCGATGAGATACTCGCAGCCCCTTTTGCTATTGTTGGCTCTATTGGTGTTATTGCTCAGATACCTAACTTTAATAAAATATTAAAGAAAAACGATGTGGAGTTCGAACAAATAACGGCAGGTGAGTTTAAACGCACACTTACTTTATTTGGTGAAAATACAGATAAGGCCCGTGAAAAATTTCGTGAAGAAATTGAACAAACACATGACTTATTTAAAACGTTTGTAAGCACTCAACGTCCATGCCTTGATATTAATTTAGTTGCAACAGGTGAGCATTGGTTTGCAACTCAGGCAATTGATAAAGGCTTGGTAGATGTTATAAAAACAAGTGATGATGCATTGCTAGAGCAACAACATGAGCGCCAAATTTATAAAATTAAATACAAGGTTAAAAAGGGATTGAGCGATAAGTTAGCCCTTGGCTTGAGCAGTGGCGTAAATAAAGTAGGGATAAACTTACTTTCTAAATTTAAGTCCCTAAATCCTTAGGTTAGAATATTTAACCTGAGAACAAGCTAATTATTTTTACTCGAAAAAAAAACCTTGATGCAAAACATCAAGGTTTTTTTATAACTCAATAGTCATAGATTATGAATCAATAGACTTATGATAATCTTCTAAATCTTTAGCGGCATTGGGGTCGTTAAAGATGCTCTCATCAAGCTCACCTTCAGACTTGGCAACAACACAGGTAACCATACAATCCCCGGTTACATTAACTGCTGTACGTGTCATATCTAGTAAGCGGTCTACACCGATAATAATTGCGATCCCTTCTACAGGTAAACCCACTTGGTTAAGTACCATTGCCAGCATAATTAAACCAACACCAGGTACGCCTGCTGTACCTACAGAGGCAAGTGTTGCTGTTAATATAACCATTAAGTAATCAGATATGGTCAAATCGACACTAAACACTTGTGCAATGAACACGGTAGCCACACCTTGCATAATGGCCGTGCCATCCATGTTAATAGTAGCGCCTAAGGGAATAGTGAATGAGGCAACAGAGTTGTTAGCGCCTAATTTTTTGGTCGCTGTTTCAAGTGTAATAGGCATGGTAGCGCTTGAGCTTGAAGTACTAAATGCAAATAAGCATGTATGCTTCATTTTTGCTAAGAAAATAAGCGGGTTTAAGCCTGTTAATATTTTTAAAAGCAATGTGTAGTTTACAAAAGCATGTAATAACAGTGCGAGTACTACAACACCAAAGTACTTAGCTAGGCTCACAATTAAACTAAGCTCAATAGTTGTAAATAGTTTTGCCATTAAAAAGAACACGCCATAAGGGGCAATGTTCATTAAAAGCGTAACTAGTTTTAAAATTACTGTGTTTAAATCTTCAAATACGGTAGCAACGCGTTTACCCGCTTTACCACTTAATGCCATTGCTACACCAAATAAAAGCGCAAACACAATAACTTGAAGCATATTGCCTTTGGCCATTGCCTCAAAAGGATTTGTAGGAAACATATCTATAATTACACGTGCAAGGGTAGGGGCTTCTTTAGCATCGTAAGTTGCATTAGATGGGAGGCTTATTCCTTCACCAGGACTAAATAGTAGTGCTAGTGTAATCGCCACTGTTATAGCAATAGCTGTAGTTAATAAATATAAACCAATAGATTTACCACCTAGGCGACCTAATTTTTTAGGGTCACTTAAGCTACAGGTACCACAAACAAGCGATACAAATACAAGAGGCACAACTAACATTTTTAAGCTGGCAATGAATATTTGTCCACCAACATGGAAAATACCATCAACAAAAAAGGCTTTAATTGGCAAAGAGAATAACCCAAGAGGTATTAGATAATCGTCTTCACCAGCTAATATAGCCTGAAATATAAAACCTACTGTAACCCCAAGCGCCATACCAATCATGATGCGAGTGGTTAAACTCATTGAACGGATTTTTGACATATTTCCTGATCTACATTTTATAAATTTGCCATAGACTACCAGCAAGGAAATATTTACTACAGAAAAAGTTAGTATTTATTTAAAAATATTTCACTCAAAAAAGTAATAAAAAACTGTGATTTTATACTAAGTTATAGGTTAATATTAAGTGAAAATTAATTTTGATTATAATAACAACGCTAGGGAGAGGTTTATGCCTTTAATGCGACTACTCAGCATTTCATTGCTCAGTTTTTTTCTTACAGCCTGTGGTGGCGGTGGGTCACTTGAAAAAGATGGTTCTATTAGTGATGGTGACTCGACTACAGAGACTAGTACATACTCTGTGTCACTGAAGGGATATTCACAAGTAGATGCAACAGAGTCTAACTCTGTTACGGCTGCTACTTCTTTAGATTTACGAGCAACTCTTACTCAAGATGGTGAAATTGTTGCAGGTAAGCGTATTACATTTACACTAACTGATACAGTTGGGGCTTTAAGCCAAACATCGGCACTTACAAATGCAGATGGAGAAGCCGAAGTTGAACTACTGGCTGGTACCGTAGAAGGTGCTGGAGAAGTAACTGCCACATACACAGTTGATGGCACAACCTATACTGATAGCTTTTCGTTTAGCTCAACAGGTGATGCTGGACTAAATCCAAACAAAGAATATGAAATTCAGTTTCAAGGTTTTTCACAAACTAATGGAGCTGTAACAAATTCAGTTTCAGGCGATACTCCAATCGATTTAATCGCTACCCTTACTAATAACGGTAGTCAGGTATCTGGTGAGGTCATAGCATTTTCTCTATCGGGTAATGTTGGTTCTTTAAGTGCAAATTCGGCACTTACACAAACAAATGGGCAAGCGAAGGTAGAATTAACATCAGGGACAATTGAAGGCGCTGGTCAAGTTACAGCAAGTTTTACCCTTGACAGTGTTACTTACACCTCAAGTTTCTCGTTTCAATCTGACGGTAAAGAGGGAAGCGAGCCAGAATATACATTAACTATACAAGGTTATGATAGTGAAACTGATGTTCAATCAAATACAGTTACTTCATTAACACCTCTAGAACTAAGAGCAATGCTACTTAATGACGGTACTCCAGTTAGCTCACAAAGTGTTAACTTTTCGTTAGCTAGTAATATAGGTATTTTAAACCCTAGTTCTGGTAGCGTTTTGACCAATAGCAATGGTATTGCTACTATTGAACTATTAGCAGGTGATACTGAAGGTGCTTCAGAATTATTTGTAACTTACGTAAATAATGGTATTACGTATTCATCTGAAGCTTTTGACTTTGAATCTATCGTTGTTAAAAAAGCTGAAATTACGGTTAGCTTATTAGCAAGTGATGGTTCGACTGCTCGTAATGTAGATTTTTTAAACCCTGCTGTTGCCCAGGCACAACTATTATTAAACGGTGAACCTGGTGCCTTTAAGTTAGTCGCATTTAATTTATCAGGCTTAGGTACTATTAATCCTTCTAATGGTACTGCACTGACCAATGACCAAGGTATTGCGAAGGTTGATTTATTAGCAGGGACAGAAGCCGGAGCCGGTTCAATTACGGCCGAATATATTGATAGCGATAACACGAGTTACACAGCTGAAGCTTTTACATATACAACTGCCGGAGATTCGCCTGAACAAGGGGATGCTGAGAATTTCACAATTGATTTAAGTTTAGTATCGTCAACAACACTAATTCAAACAAGTGAGATTAGTGCAAGCAATAATGGCTTAGTGCAAGCTTTAGTATTAGATTCGAATAGTGATCCAGTAGTGGGAAAAGTGGTTTCTTTTAGCTCTACTTTAGGTAGCCTTCTACCAAGTTCTGGTACTGCGCTAACAAATGCTAATGGTATTGCCACTTTAAATTTAACACCAGGTACAGTTGAAGGTGCCGGCAATGTTACA
Source organism: Pseudoalteromonas sp. SWN166 (assembly GCF_015864485.1). Taxonomy (NCBI): domain Bacteria; kingdom Pseudomonadati; phylum Pseudomonadota; class Gammaproteobacteria; order Alteromonadales; family Pseudoalteromonadaceae; genus Pseudoalteromonas; species Pseudoalteromonas sp. SWN166. The sequence goes on along the minus strand of NZ_JADYXB010000005.1, from coordinate 182,025 downwards.
GCGCAGTATGAGGCAATTACAGAAACGGTAGGCTTTTATACTCGCGGTGATGCTATTGATCCTAATCAAAGCACTGCCGATATCAATTTTAAAATTTTGCAAAATTGCCCGGTTGATTTTAAAACAATCAGAGATGCAAGTTTATGTGAAGAGATAACAAGTATCTCAGGCGATTCTTCAGCTATTTTATTCATTGAAGTAACGAATGAAAATTCTACAACACCACTTACTCAAACACTAGTTACTGCAACTACAACTATTGGTTCAATTTCACCGACCACAGGAACTGCAATTACAGATGCTAATGGTATCGCACTACTCGATATAGTTCCTGGACAAGACGTAGGGGCAGGTGAAATCACCGTGTCTGTACTTGAGAGTAACTTAACTAAGGCGTTTCAAATTGCTGCTGTAGATATTGAAATTTCTATTTCAAGCTCTATTGCCGATGATGAGTTATTAGCGGCTGGAGCTACTGCTTTAGTCTCTATTGAAATCTCTAAAGATGGTGAATTATACACAAATCCATTAACTGTTGAGTTCTCATCTGGTTGTGTAAGTTCAGGACAGGCAATAATTGATAAAACGGTGACTAGTATTGGTGGTTTTGCTCGCTCAACATACCGACCTCTCACCTGTGTTGGTGGCGATATAATTACTGCCACAGTTATTACCGGTGGTGATACAGTATCTGCTAATACAACTATTAATGTATCACCTGCAAATATTGGTTTTTTACAGTTTGTTGAAGTTACTGAGCCTGTGATTGCTTTAAAAGGCACTGGTGGTGCTGATAGAACTGAGATATCAGAAGTAACATTCAAACTTGTCGATTCAAACGGGAACGATTTAGCGTCAAGAACCGTTAACTTTGAACTTTCAACAGCTGTAGGTGGAATTACATTAGGCACAGCCAGTGCTATTACCAATCTCAGCGGCGAAGTAACAACATCAGTTCAGTCAGGCTCGATTGCAACACCCGTACGTGTAATTGCATCAAGCGAAGAAGAGGTTGAAGGTAAGACTGTTATCGTAACTGCTCCTTCGGATATCCTAGTTGTTAGTACGGGTATTGCCGATCAGAATAGTTTTTCTTTATCGCGCTCTATTTTCAATCCACATGCTTTAAATATTGATGGTACGGAGGTGTTAGTTAACGCTCGATTAGCGGATCATTTTAACAATCCTGTTCCAGACGGTACGGCTGTTACTTTTATTACTGAAGGAGGTGTTATCGAACCGAGCTGTACAACTACTAATGGCGCTTGTAGTGTCACATGGACAAGCACCAATCCTCGACCTTTTACTGATTCAATGTACGAGAATACAATTGCACAAAAATGTGATGGTGGTTTGCCTTGCCCATTAGGTATTGTTGAAGTGGATACTTTGGGCAATTTAGTTGTTGATCGTCCATTAGGTGGTCGAGCAACAGTGCTTGCTTATGCTATTGGCGAAGAGACTTTTTCAGACTTAAATGGTAATGGCTACTTTGATAGCACAGACTTTTTTGACGATTTATTTGATATTCCTGAAGCCTTCATTGATAACAACGAAGATGGTACTTATGGCGGTAAAGATTGTAATGATGGAACTGCCCCTTGTTCACGCAATAACTCAACGGGTGATGAATTTGAAGAGTTTGTTGATTTTGATGGTAGTGGTACTTGGACTACAGAGAATGGTTTATATAATGGTCTGCTATGTCGTGAAGAAGATGAAACTGCAGGTATTTGTAGCCGTAAAATGGTTAATGTATTTCAAAACCAAGAAATTGTTATGTCGGGTGATACAGCATTCTTTAGGCTAGTAACATATGCAGATAGCTGTGCAACTGCTGTAGGCGTAACAGCATCTGATGTGCATGTAAATAGTGATCCTAATAGTCCATTAGTACGTCGTTCACAAAGTGATCCCGCAAGTCAGCAGATGTGTGAAGTCAGTGGAATAGATTTAACTCAGAGTGCAACGGGGACTGATAGTGTTAGTTTGATTATGTATATTGCAGATATATATAACAATCCTCTGCCTGCAGGTACTGAGGTATCTATTAGTACTGATAACGGTGAACTTACTGGCGAAACTAGTTATGTATTTCCTAATACTACGAGCTTTATCCCAGTAGGTGTTTCATTTGGTATTAAACGGGAACCTCTAACAGGTGGTAACGAGAGTCCATCGGGTAGCTTAAATATTTCAGTTAAAGCTCCGTCTGGTTTAGTTTCTCCATTTTCGGTTGCAGTAAAAGACGATTTATAATCGTTTAAAATAAAAAATGCCAACCTTTAGGTTGGCATTTTTGTTTCTGTTCTATATATTCCACATCAATTAATCTAAAAACACCTGTTTGTTTAATTTAACGACAAAAATTGTTCGTTTATTCAGTAAATACTGAAAAGTTTGTATTAAAAGCTTGTAACAACTAGTGTTTGTAGATATACCTATAAATATTCGCGCCGCTTATAGCGGTAAACACATTTTTAATATTTGGTTAGAAATAGGCAACTATGGGCAAATCGCTAGTAATTGTAGAGTCTCCTGCTAAGGCTAAAACAATTAATAAATATTTAGGTAATGACTTCATCGTAAAGTCCAGTATTGGACATGTACGAGATTTACCTACTTCAGGTTCGAGCAAAGCTAAAGTGCCGGCAACTAAAACGCCAGCAGAAGTTCGTAAAATGGAACCAGAAGAAAAAGCAGCGTATAAAAAGCAACGAGATTATACAAACTTAGTCGCGCGTATGGGTATTGACCCAAACCAAGGCTGGGATCCGCATTACGAAATACTGCCTGGTAAAGAAAAAGTTGTTCAAGAATTACAAAAGCTGGCAGAAAATGCAGACCAAATATATCTCGCAACGGATTTGGATAGAGAAGGGGAAGCAATTGCTTGGCACCTTCAGGAAATTATTGGCGGCGAGCCTTCAAAGTATAAGCGCGTAGTTTTTAACGAAATTACTAAAAACGCAATACAACAAGCATTTGAAACACCAGGCGAGCTTAACACCGATATGGTTTATGCTCAGCAAACACGTCGCTTTTTGGACCGTGTTGTTGGTTTTATGGTTTCACCTTTACTTTGGGCTAAGGTTGCTCGAGGACTTTCTGCAGGACGAGTTCAGTCAGTGGCAGTTCGCTTATTAGTAGAGCGTGAACGTGAAATTAAAGCATTTATCCCAGAAGAATTTTGGGATATTCACGCTGACGTTAAAAATACTGAGTCTGAGTTACGCTTAGAAGTAGCCAAACAAGCAGGAAAGCCATTTAAGCCTGTAAATGAAGCTCAGGCTAGCGCAGCGGTTAAAAGCCTTGAGAATGCAGAATATAAAGTAATTAGCGTTGAAGAAAAACCAAGTAAAAGTCGCCCAAGTGCGCCATTAATTACTTCAACCATGCAACAAGCGGCAAGTACACGTTTAGGTTATGGCGTTAAAAAGACCATGATGCTTGCTCAGCGTTTGTATGAAGGCGGTTATATTACGTATATGCGTACCGATTCAACTAATCTTTCAAAAGATGCGGTTGAAATGTGTCGTGAGTACGTAACGAACGAGTTTGGTGCTAAATATTTACCAAAAGATCCAATTAGCTACAGCTCTAAAGGTAATGCACAAGAAGCGCATGAGGCTATTCGTCCTTCAAGTGTTACCGTGTTATCTGGGCATGTTGAAGGTGTAGATGCCGATGCTAAAAAGCTGTACGAGCTAATTTGGCGTCAGTTTGTAGCGTGCCAAATGGTACCTGCTGAATACGATTTAACAACGCTTACAGTTGAAGCTAACGATTTCCAACTTAAAGCAAAAGGGCGTGTGCTACGCTTTGATGGTTGGACTAAAGTACAGCCTGCAATACGTAAAAAGAACGAAGAAGATCAATCATTACCGGCTGTTAAAGAAGGTGAAGTCCTTTCTTTAATCGAACTTGATCCTAAGCAACATTTTACTAAACCGCCAGCGCGCTTTAGTGAAGCAAGTTTAGTAAAAGAGCTTGAAAAACGCGGTATTGGTCGTCCATCTACTTATGCGTCAATTATATCAACGATTCAAGATCGTGGTTATGTACGTGTAGAAAATCGCCGTTTCTTTGCTGAAAAAATGGGTGAAATAGTTACTGATCGTTTGGTTGAAAACTTCACTGATTTAATGAATTTTGATTTTACAGCAAAAATGGAAGGCCGTTTAGATGACATCGCTGAAGGCGAGCGAGTATGGACTGAAGTTCTTGATAAATTTTATGCTGATTTTTCAACGCAATTAACTGTCGCTAAAGATGAACCAGAAAATGGCGGTATGCGTCTCAACGAGATGGTTGAAACGGATATTGAATGTCCTACGTGTAGCCGAAAAATGGGTATACGCACAGCATCAACTGGTGTTTTCTTAGGGTGTACTGGCTATAGCTTACCACCTAAAGAGCGTTGTACAACGACAATGAACTTAGTGTCGGGCGATGAAGCGGTTGCAGCCGATGTCGAAGACGAAGAAACTGAAAAGCTAATGCAGATGAAACGTTGCCCGATTTGTGAAACGGCAATGGATTCATACCTTATCGATGAAACTCGAAAACTGCATGTGTGTGGTAACAACCCTGCATGTAAAGGGCATATAGTTGAAGAGGGCACTTTTAAGATTAAAGGCTATGATGGACCTATTATCGAATGTGATAAATGTGGTTCTGACATGGAACTTAAATCTGGTCGTTTTGGTAAGTACTTTGGCTGTAATAATGACGAGTGTAAAAACACACGTAAGTTACTTAAAAGTGGTGAGGCTGCTCCACCAAAAGAAGACCCTGTTCACATAACTGAGTTAGAATGTGAAAAGTCAGATGCGTACTTTGTACTGCGTGATGGCGCCGCAGGTATATTTTTAGCTGCAAATACTTTTCCTAAGTCACGAGAAACACGTGCACCTAAGGTAGAAGAATTAAAACGCTTTAGAGACCGTATTTCGCCTAAGTTTTATTACCTAGCCGATGCACCTGCTAAAGATCCTGATGGTAATCTTGCTGTTGTACGCTACAGCCGTAAAAATAAAGCTCAGTATGTTATGACTGAAGTTGACGGTAAAGCAACTGGCTGGACTGCTCATTATGAAGCAGGTAAATGGACAGAAGAAGCGAAGAAAAAAGCAGCGCCTAAAAAGAAAGCCGCAGCAAAAAAGGCACCAGCTAAAGCAAAACCTAAAGCCAAAGCAAAGCCTAAAACTAAAAAAGAGGATGAATAAGTAGGTATTTCTTATTCATAGCTTTTTATAGTTTTAAAAAGTCATAAAAAAACCGGAATGCACAGCTTGTGTCTATTCCGGTTTTTTTGTGCCTAGTTAAATGTTTTCGCAACGGCTTTATTAGCAGTACATTTAACTAAGTGTATTGGGTATATCAATTTTTATTAAAAAACATAGTCATTTTATCGCACTAAATAGATCGCTAATTTAATGCAATTGGTATGATTAAATTTTAACAGAAGATACTTTTTTATAGCCTTCAGATTCAAGCTCATCATTTACGCATTTTAATACGTAGGCATTTAGCTCTTCATTGCTTACGTCATCATCTTTAGCCCAGTTAACACACATCTCTGTGTATTCTTTTACCATTTCGGCTGAAGCTGTTGGCGCATCGTCTGCTACCGCGTAAGTCGCAGATACTGCAAATAGTGGTGCTACGATTAATGCTAGCAATGCTTTTTTCATTCGTTTATTCCTAAAAAAATGGTGTGATGACTGATTTACCCAGTTTAAAGTCAGGTTTAAACCAGTAGTGCCCAATCCAGAACAACTCTGTTGGTATATTGATTTTTAAACGAAAATGAAATAAAAGATAACGAAATATTTTTATCGTAAGGATGAGTAATTTGCTTGTCGGTATTTCGCGGTATTGTGTTGTATTGGTTTTTAGGTTTAAAGATGAAGTTAATAAGTGCAATAGTCGCTATTTCTACTGTTGAGTTATTAAAAGTATTTAATAACTCCAGCGTATACCCAAGTCATAAACTATTTTGGAAAGTGATTATTCATGTCACGTTTGTAATATCAGGTGCTTTGTTTGCTTGCTTTAACTAACTATTTAAACAGCAAAACTCAAAGTCACTAAAAGATAAAATACATAAAAAAGCCCAAGTAATTAACTTAGGCTTTGCTGTTTTTATAGCTTAATTATAAAATTAAACGTAATTTTTATGTGATTAACACTTTGCATAAAAGCAAGCATAAGGCTCAAGCGTTAATGTGTCTTGGCTTAATTTTGCGCTGTGATGGCTAAGCTCGTTATATTCTTTAACGATTGATGTTGGCATATTAATAGCTGTTTGTTGAGAGCTTAGATTAAACAGGCAAAGCATTTTTTGCGCTCCAAGCGTTCTATAAAAAGCAAGTACAGGCTCAGGCGTTTCAATAAACTCAATATCACCCTCAAGTAAAACAGTTTGGCTCTTGCGCCACGCCATAAACTCACGGTAGGCGTTTAAAATTGAGTTGCTATCATTAGTTTGCACAGCGACTGATTGCTGTTTGTGTGCATCATCAACAGGTAGCCAAGGTTTTACGTCACTAAAACCCGCATGAGGTGAATCAGCTTGCTCCCAAGGCATTGGCGTTCTACAGCCATCACGCCCTTTAAAATTAGGCCAAAATGTTATGCCATATGGGTCTTGTAAGTCTTCAAAGGCAACACTTGCCTCACCTAAACCTAATTCTTCACCTTGGTACATACATACACTGCCACGAAGGGAAGCAAGTAGGGCGGTTAGCATTTTACATTGCTGAGGGTTTATTTCGCCATTTTCACTCCAGCGACTTGCTACGCGCTCTACATCATGGTTGCTAAATGCCCAACACGGCCAACCCTCAGTCATACGTTGTTCAAGAGTTTGAACCGTAGTTCTAATATATTCACTTGAATAATCATTTGTTAAGAGCTCAAAGCTATATCCCATGTGCAGCTTATCGCCACCTTGGGTGTACTGCGCCATTGTCGCCAATGAATCCTCTGATGAGATTTCGCCAAGCGATACAGTACCTGGGTATTTATTAAGTAATGTGCGAATGTCTTGCATAAACTCAATATTTTCTGGCTGAGTGTTGTTGTAGTAATGATACTGAAATGCGTATGGGTTATCTTCACTAAAACCACGACCTTGGCGTTTATCTTTTGGTTTAGCAGGGTTATCGCGAAGTAATGCATCGTGGTAGCAAAAGTTAATAGCATCGAGTCTAAAGCCATCAACGCCTTTTTTAAGCCAAAACTCCACGTTATCAAGCACAGCTTGCCTTACATCAGGATTATGAAAGTTTAAATCGGGTTGTTCGGTTAAAAAGTTATGCAAATAATATTGTCCACGGCGAGGTTCCCACTGCCATGCGCCACCACCAAAAATAGACAGCCAGTTATTTGGAGCTGTTCCATCATCTTTAGCATCGGCCCAAACATACCAATCAGCTTTGTCGTTTGTTAAATTATCACGACTATCTAAAAACCACTGATGTTGATCTGACGTGTGGCTTAATACCTGATCTATAATTATTTTAATATCTCGATCGTGAGCTTGGCTTATTAGTTCATCAAAATCGTTTAAGTCACCAAAAAGTGGGTCAATGTCGCGGTAGTCGCTAATATCGTAGCCAAAGTCTTTCATCGGCGATTTGAAAAAAGGTGAAATCCAAATTGCATCAACGCCTAAGCTTTTAATGTAATCAATACGATTAATAATCCCTTTTAAATCACCAATGCCATCGTTGTTGCTATCTTGAAAGCTACGCGGATAAACTTGATAAATAACCGCACCTTTATACCACTGCTTTTGGGTCATGCTTTTCTCCGTCATTCCACACAGTATTTAGACTATTCTTTGTTGTGATTACGATTAATCACGTTATTTGCAAAAAGCATACGTGAAGCCTTTAATCCTGTAAAAAGTCTGCATACGTATGCACTAAAAATAATGCAATAAAATTATTAAAAATAAGCGCTTAGCGTAGCTTTAACAGTGCTCATTTTGTGTGTCTATTGTTTACCAATTACGTTATTCATTCATTTTTTAGTTAAATTAAACCTAACAGACTGTAGCGTAAGGAAAATATACCTCAGGCTTTGTATTAAATGGTCTGACCAATTTAACGCTTGGTAAATGTGGAGTAATTTAAACTTTATATAACAGTGCTAATTAATTTCACCTTGTTTACATTTAAGTGAAGGTGCCATTAAGTTTCAATAGAATCGATTTAACTATTGATGTGTGCTTTGTGTTTTTTATTTAATTTATATTTAATAAAATCATGCAGTTAAAATCTGTTTTGTGAGTTTTATGTTAATATAAAAGAGTGCTTTAATTGTTGAATACGTATGCATAAAGTTGTTAATAAAATAAATCTGGCGTTAATATTCATCCTGACAACAAAATTAGCTCGCCTTGTTTAACTATCACTTAAACATTGAACGCGGGTATCACAATATGGGTAACGGGAAAACATTATGTCTATGTTCAAACCAAGTATATTAACTTTGGCATTAACAGCTGCAGGCTTATCGAGCTTTGCTACACAGGCTGCTCAAGAAAATACAATAAAAAAAGATGATGTAGAAGTTATCGAAGTTAAAGGCTTTCGTGGCAGTGTGGTTGAGTCTATTAACACTAAACGCTTCTCTACTCAGGTTGTAGAATCTATATCAGCCGAAGATATTGGTAAATTACCAGACTCTTCAATTGCTGAATCGATTGCGCGTTTACCTGGCTTAACAGCGCAGCGCTTAGACGGCCGAGCAAGTCGTGTCTCTATTCGTGGTTTTGGTGAAAACGAAAGTGGTACTACATTTAATGGTCGTGAACAGGTATCTATTGGTGATAACCGCGGCGTAGAATTTGACCTTTACCCATCAGAAATTATGAGCGGTGTAACTGTTTATAAAACGCCAAATGCAAGTATAGATGCTGAAGGCATTGCCGGTGTTATTAATATGCAAACCGTGCGCCCTTTAAGTAAAGGCGAACGTGTTGTACAAGTAAATGGACAGTATGAGCAAACCAGCTTTGATAAATTAAACCCAGATGGTAACGACGACGGTTACCGAGGTACAATTTCATACATTGACCAGTTTGCAGACGATACCATTGGTGTTGCATTTGCTTTAAATACGATGAGTTCACCAAATCAAGAAAAACGTTGGAACTCGTGGGGTTACCCAGAGTTCAATGAAAATGGTAACGATTATTCAATTTTAGGTGGTGCTAAACCTTACGTGCGTTCATCAACGCTTGAGCGTGACTCGGCAATGCTTGTTTTAGAAGCAGCACCTACAGACAATCTAAGTATGACGTTTGATGCGTTATATGTAGATTTTACAGATGAAAAAATCTTACGCGGTATTGAAGTTCCATTCGCGTGGGGACAAGGTAGTATCGACTCAAACAGTGTAGTAGTTGATGAAGCATCAGGCTTTATAACAAGCGCTGTAACCCAAGGTCAGCGTGTTGTAGTTCGTAATGACTATGAAGAACGCGAAGCCGAACTTACAGCTTTTGGTTTTAATACTAAATACGATATTGACGATTCTTGGTCAGTAGAGTTTGATGCAAGTTATTCACAAGTAGAGCGTAAAATCTGGAGTGTTGAAAGCTATTCAGGCACTGGCCGTGGCGATGCTCGCGGTGTGGCAGATAACTTGGGTTACACATTTAATGGTGGTAACACTGGGGCTACTTTTTCACATGATTTAGATTATAGTGATTATGGTTTAATTCAGTTAGGTGGCCCGCTTTCGTGGGGTGCAAGCTCTGCACTTAACGATAAATACGGTTTAACTGGTACTGAATATGAAAACCAAGCGCAAGACGGTTTTATAAATGCACCTACTATTGAAGATGAATTATCAACATTAAAAATAGCCGCTTCAAAGGTATTAGAAAACGAGTACATAAGCTCTATTGAATTTGGTATGTCTTACAAAGAACGTGAGAAAACAAAAGATTCAGAAGGTTACTTCATGACGTTATCTAGTTTCTCATTAGATAACCCAGGCATGCTTAGCGTGCCAGAACAGTACCGCAACGGAAGTGTTGATTTAGGCTTTATTGGCATGGGCGACATGATTGCTTATGACGTAAATGGCTTAGTGAATGATGGTTATTACGACTTACTTGCAGAGAGCTTAACAAATACAAGTCATGCGACTAAATCGTGGACTGTAAAAGAAGAAATCACTTCTGCATTTGTTCAAGCAAATATTAATGCTGAAGTAAGCGGTCTTGCACTAACGGGTAATGTTGGCGTGCGTTATGTACAAACTGATCAATCATCACAAGGTAATGCATTTAGTACTGTTGATGGTGTCGTTGTTACATCACCTACAGACATAAGTCATGATTACTCACACGTATTACCTAGCTTAAATCTGTCTCTTGCGATTGATGAGCAACAAACAATACGCTTTGGTGCTGCTAAAACAATTTCTCGTGCACGTTTAGATGAAATGAATTCATCAGTTAATGCGTCATATAATCAAACGCCAGATGAAAATGGTAACTACTGGTCTGTATCGGGTGGTAATCCAAATTTAGAGCCTAAAGAAGCAACCGGTTACGACTTTACTTACGAGAATTACTTTAGCGATGAAGGTTACTTCTCTGCTGCGTTTTTCTATAAAGATTTAACTCAGTGGATTTTTGACGGCACGTACGCAATTGATATGTCGGGTGTTGCAGACCCATCTACTGGAGAATTACCAGCAACATCATCGGGTACAGGCAGTGGTAAAATAAATGGCGGCGGTGGCGATTTATATGGTTACGAGCTATCACTGGCATTACCATTTAAACTATTTCACCCATCACTTGAAGGCTTTGGTTTAATAGCTAGCCATACAGGTATTGAGTCTGATATTGAAGATCAAAATGGTAACGAATACGAACTACCGGGTCTTTCAGATAAAATTCAAAGCTTAACGGTTTACTACGAAATGCATGGCATGCAGTTACGTACCAGTATGCGTAAACGTAGTGCCTTTAAAGGCGATGTATATGGCTTAGGCTTTGACACGGAACAAGTTGATATTTTAGGTGAAACTATTTGGGATGTTCAAGCGGGTTACGACTTTAGTGAAGCGGGTATTGAAAGCCTTGAAGGTTTATCAATTCAGTTTCAAGTACAAAACTTAACAGAAGAACCGTTTACGTCGCTTTCTGGCGACAATGCTTTACAAGTACGTGATTACCAAGATTACGGTCGTACTTACTTGTTAGGCTTTAGCTACAAGCTATAATAAAAACTGTGTGTAGAAGCCCTTGTAATTTATGTTACAGGGGCTTTTTTATAGCTAGTTTACCTAACTTTTTAACCGTACTTAAATTTAATAAAACGTGGATAATAATATGAAATCAATAAAACACGTGGTAATTGCAGGCGGTGGTACCGCAGGATGGATAACAGCAGCCTTGCTTAATAAAGTGTTAGGTAAAGTAATTAATATCACATTGATAGAATCATCGTCTATTGGGTCCGTGGGGGTTGGCGAAGCCACTATACCGCCGATTGTTCAGCTTAATAACGCGCTGGGTATAAACGAGCAAGATTTTATTAATGCCACTAATGCTTCAATAAAATTAGGTATTGAGTTCGAAAATTGGAAAACGCCAAAGCATAATTATATGCATGCGTTTGGCTCGTTTGGTAAAGACTTTCCTTTTTGTGATTTTTATAACTTTTGGTTAAAAGGCCAAGTTACTGGATGCGAAGACGAACTATGGGATTTTTCACTCAATTACCAAGCGGCTAAACAGCATAGGTTTGCCCCTTTAAATACCATTCCAAATACCCAACTGCCTGGGCTGAGTTACGCGTACCATTTTGATGCCACACTTTACGCCGAATATTTAAAAAAGTTGGCTATATCGCGCGGTGTTAAACACATAGATGCAAAAATAGACCATGTTGAGCAATGCTTAACTACAGGCAATATTAAAAGCCTAGCACTTGATAACGATAGTCAAATTAGTGGTGATTTATTTATAGATTGCACCGGGCTGCGTGCCTTGTTAATTGAGCAAACACTTAATACAGGGTTTATTGATTGGTCTCATTACTTACCCTGTGATAGTGCAGTGGCCGTTCAAACACACAGTACCAATGATCTAAAGCCTTATACGCGCTCTATTGCACATAGTGCAGGCTGGCAATGGCAAATACCGCTGCAAAACCGTATTGGTAATGGCCTTGTTTATTGCTGTAGATATTTATCAGACGATGATGCTAAACAGCTACTTCTTCAAAAATTACCCGCTGAGCCAATTACAGAGCCGCGCGTTATAAAATTTAAAACAGGTCGGCGCTTAAAGCAGTGGCATAAAAACGTGGTCGCGGTTGGTTTATCAAGTGGGTTTTTAGAACCGCTTGAGTCAACCAGTATTCATTTAATTCAAACTGCGGTTACACGCTTAATTAAGCTATTTCCACACAATGGCATTAGCGATGCGCTAGTAACTGAGTTTAATAAACAAAGCGTAATTGAAATAGAGCACATACGTGATTTTATTATTTTACATTACAAACTCACCGAGCGAGAAGACTCTCCATTTTGGCGCCAGTGTAGGCAAATGGATATACCTGACTCCCTGAGCCAAAAAATGAATTTATTTAAGCAAACTGGCAAGGTAGTACGCGAAGACGACGAGTTATTTGCTGAGGTTGCTTGGCAGCAAGTAATGATAGGGCAAGGGCTTATCCCTGATGACTACAATAGTATTGTGGATTCGTTAAGTGATGAGCAACTGAGCGATTTATTTTCTACCTTAAAAACATTGATAAACTCAACAGTTGCGCAGCTACCAACTCATCAAGATTTTTTAGCCAGTATTAAAAAGGTTTAATAATGCGATTTTTAAACACACTTTTACTAGTAAGCGCATGTAGCTTACCAAGCTTTAGTTATGCACTTAATGTAGAGCCTGCCAATTGGTGGATAGGCATGAATAAAAATAACATTACGATACTCGTGCACGAGGAAAATATAGCTAACGAAAAATTTAAATTAGATAAGTATAAAGGGGTTGAACTTAATAACGTAACGCGCACCGACAACCCTAATTATGCTTTTCTACATTTAAGTATTAGCGATATGGCTAAAGCAGGAACGCTACAATTTAAGAGTAGCTACCCTGAACATAGTTTTGAATTTCCTTTACTTACCCGAGATAAACATAGCGCGCAACGTCAAGGTTTCACAAATGCAGATACTTTGTATTTAATTAATCCTGATCGCTTTGCTAATGGTGATGAAAAAAACGATACAGTTAAAGGTATGCTAGAGAGTGCAAATCCAAGCTTTAAAGGCGGGCGACATGGCGGTGACATTCAAGGCGTAATTAATGCGCTACCGTATTTAAATAATTTAGGCGTGACACAGCTTTGGTTAACACCTGTGCTTGAAAACAACATGCCTGACTATTCTTACCATGGTTACGCGATCACAGATTTTTATAACATTGATCCACGTATGGGTTCAAACCAGTTGTACAAAACGTTATCTGTAAAAGCAAAAGAGCAGGGCATTGGTCTTGTTATGGATATGGTACTTAATCATTTTGGCTCTGAACATGCTTGGGTTAAAGACAAACCCACCCAAGATTGGATTAACTTTAATGGCGAATTTAAAAATGGTGAAAATGCGACAAGCCATGCGCGCCAAACAATTCAAGACCCACACGCAAGCAACTACGATAAACGCCAATTTAGCGATGGTTGGTTTGTTGCTAGCATGCCAGATTTAAACCAGCGCCAACCACTTTTAAGTGAATATTTAATTCAAAACGCTATTTGGTGGATTGAATACGCCGATTTAAGCGGTATTCGTGTAGATACCTATTCTTATTCAGATAAAGCGTTTTTAAGTGATTGGACAAAAGCCATTATGGATGAATACCCACACTTTAATATTGTTGGTGAGGAGTGGACTTCAAACCCTGCAATAGCGTCGTATTGGCAACGCGGCAAAGTAAATAAAGATGGGTACACATCAAGCTTACCCAGTGTAATGGACTTTTCATTACAAGAAGCGGTAATTCAAGCTTTAAATGAAGATGAAAGCTGGAGTACAGGCTGGGTTAAAGTATATCAGTCATTAGCTAACGATTTTTTATACCCAGATACCAACAACATTATAGTGTTTGCTGATAATCACGATATGAGCCGAGTATATACAGAGCTTGGGCAAGACTTAGCTAAAACTAAAATGGCGATGACGTTATTTTTAACAACGCGCGGCATTGCTCAAATGTATTACGGAACGGAAGTGATATTAGATAACACGCCGAGTAAAGATCATGGTGATATACGAATTGATTTTCCTGGTGGGTTCAAAAATCAAAAAACTAATGCGTTTACAGGTGCTGGTTTAAGCGAAGAGCAGCGCGATATGCACAAGACCATTAGCACGCTACTTAACTTTAGAAAGCAAAGCCCTGCGCTTACAAAGGGCAAGCTCGTTCATTTTAGTCCGAACAATGGTGTTTATAGTTATGCTCGCGTTAGTGACACGCAAACTGTATTAGTTTTTATGAATAAAAACAAAGTAACACAAAAGCATAATCTTAATTACATGCAAGAAGTTATACCAAAAAATGCCAATGCGCAGACATTATTCACACAACACACTTTTAAACTAACTAACAGTATTGACTTAATGCCAATGGCTGCCACGGTATTAGTGATTAATACGCCGTGAATGTTTAAGTGAATACGTATGCAGCAACTGTATGCTTGCTGCAGTTATCTTTAGTATAAAGCTATAACACTACTGACAAAAAGACACACAATGAAAAAATCAGTTTATGTACCCGCATTACTGTGTAGCGCACTTATAACAAGTGCCTGCTCAGATAATAATAAAACCGAACCGCAGCAAATGCCTAAACAGGCGCAAAATGAGTTAACAAAGCCTGTTGTATACCAAGTGTTTACACGTTTATTTGGTAACACACAAACCGCAAATGTACCTTGGGGTACAAAAGAGCAAAATGGTGTAGGCAAATTTGCTGACTTTAACGATGCTGCATTAGCTGGCATTAAAGAGCTAGGGACGACCCATGTTTGGTATACCGGTGTTTTGCACCATGCGTTAGTGGGCGACTATACACAGTACGGCATTAGCCAAGACGATCCGGATGTAGTAAAAGGCCGTGCAGGTTCACCTTATGCAATCAAAGATTACTACGACGTAAACCCAGATTTAGCCATAAATGTAACCAATAGGCTGGGTGAGTTTAGTGATCTGATTGAGCGCACTCATCAACATGGTATGAAAGTGGTTATTGATATTGTGCCTAACCATGTTGCGCGTAATTATAAATCAGTAGCAAAACCCAAAGGAGTGAAAGACTTTGGTGAACAAGACGACACCAACAAAGAGTACGATAAAAATAACAACTTTTATTATGTACCTGGGCAGTCTTTTCAAGTACCAACATCAGAAAGTTACTCCGTTTTAGGTGGTAATACGCATCCATTAGCTGACGGTTTTTTTGATGAAACGCCAGCAAAATGGACGGGGAATGGGGCGCGAGCACCAAAACCTGATATAAACGATTGGTATGAAACCGTAAAAGTTAACTATGGTGTAAAGCCTGATGGCAGCTATGACTTTCCTGCATTACCTAAAGAGCTAAAAAAACAAGATTATCGCGCTCATTACGCTTTTTGGCAAAATAAAGAGCTTCCTAATAGTTGGTATAAATTTAGAGATATCACTTTGTACTGGCTTGATAAAGGCGTTGATGGCTTTAGATACGATATGGCCGAAATGGTGCCAGTTGAATTTTGGAGTTTTTTAAACTCATCAATCAAAATACAAAAACCGGATGCATTTTTATTGGCTGAAGTTTATAACCCGAAAATGTACAGAGCGTATATTCAGCAAGGAAAAATGGATTATTTGTATGACAAAGTCGGCTTTTACGACACATTAAAAGCCATTATGCAGGGTAAGCAAGCTGCTAATACGATTTTTGCAGCCCAAAGCCACGTTAACGATATTGAATCGCACATGTTGCACTTTTTAGAAAACCACGACGAACAACGCATTGCGAGCCCCGATTTTGCAGGTGATGCACGCTGGGGGAAACCAGCAATGGTAGTTTCTAGCTTAATTAGTCGCGCACCTACTTTATTATATTTTGCTCAAGATGTGGGGGAGGACGGATCTGAAAACGCAGGTTTTGGCACATCTACTCGCACCAGTATTTTTGACTACATTGGTGTACCAGCGCATCAAGCATGGATGAACAACGGCAAATTCGACGGCGCTAACTTGTCAAGCGAGCAAGCATCACTTCGTGATTATTATAAATCAATAATGGCTCTTAATAGTTTACCCGCTGTTGTAGGTGGAACCATGTCAGAGCTTTCACTTAGCAATAGCGAACGCGTTGTTGGTTTTGTACGCTCGCTGGGACAGCAATCTGTTTATGTTTTTAGTAATTTTAGTGAGGAGCCACAAACGGTATTAATTAATTTAACACCAGAGCAAGCTAATACCTTTGAGCGAAATAAACCGCTACACGACTTACTTGAACAAAACACGGTAAAGATCATCACTGACAAAGAAGTTACAAAGCTTATGCTTTCGCTAGATGCATTTAGTAGCGCAGTTTTAACTAATAAGGCTAATCATGAATAATCAAAATAATAATTATGACAGCAACAAACCAAATCTAAGTTTTTGGCAAATATGGAATATGTGCTTTGGCTTTTTAGGTATTCAATTTGGTTTTGCACTACAAAACGGCAATGTGAGCCGTATTTTTCAAACCCTAGGCGCACAAGTGGATGATATTCCTATTTTATGGGTTGCAGCACCGCTAACGGGCTTAATAGTGCAACCAATAATTGGTTATTGGAGTGATAAAACATGGGGGCGTTTTGGTCGTCGTCGTCCATTCTTTTTCATAGGGGCGGTACTTACTACTATCTCACTCTTTATCATGCCGCATTCACCAACCCTTTGGATTGCTGCAGGTATGTTATGGATTATGGATGCCTCAATCAATGTCACTATGGAACCTTTTAGAGCACTTGTAGGCGATAACCTGCCAGAAAAACAACGTGCTACGGGCTATGGCTTGCAAAGCTTTTTTATTGGTATTGGTGCGGTATTAGCCTCAGCGCTACCATGGATGATGACCAATTGGTTTGACGTAAGTAATACCGCTGCGCCAGGGCAAATCCCTGAATCTGTTAAATATTCATTTTATTGGGGTGGGGTCGTATTGCTAGTCGCAGTTCTTTGGACAGTTATGCGAACCAAAGAATATAGCCCTGAGCAATTAGCTGCTTTTGAAAACCACACTGCCAAACCGACTAACACCGCATTAGTAGATATCAACTTTAATAAAGGTGCCATTATTTTTGTGGTGCTAGGTTTAGCAACCCTTGCATTAGTAATGGGTTTATCGCTTGAAAAAGAGTTATACCTACTTGCTGGTGGCTTACTAGCGTTTGGTATTGTGCAGTGGATAGCAAGCGCATTAAAGGCTGCTAACAAAATACAAGGCGGTTTTTACCAAGTAGTACAAGATGTATTTACCATGCCAGAGGCAATGAAGCAGCTTGCTTGGGTGCAGTTTTTTAGCTGGTTTACGTTATTTGCTATGTGGATATACACCACAGCCGCAGTAACAAGCTTTCATTACGGCAGCAGTGATGCAACAAGTAAAGCCTTTAACGATGGGGCTGATTGGGTCGGCATTTTATTTGCAGCTTACAATGGCTTTGCGGCTATTGCCGCTATGTGTATTCCATTCTTAGTTAAAAAGATGGGCTTAAAAGGCGCACATTGCTTTAACTTACTACTAGGTGCATTGGGCCTTGCGAGCTTTATGTTTATAACAGACCCAAAAATGCTTCTTATTCCAATGATAGGCGTTGGCTTTGCATGGGCTTCTATTTTATCGCTTCCTTATGCAATGTTAAGTAATGCATTACCGAGTAATAAAATGGGCGTGTATATGGGTATTTTTAACTTCTTTATTGTTATACCGCAATTGCTTGCCGCTAGTATTTTAGGGCTTATTTTACGCCACGTATTTTCTAACCAGCCTATTTACGCATTATTAATTGGTGCTGCATCATTCGTTGTTGCTGCGATTGCTGTAATGCGCGTTAAAAATTCAAACTAAGGGTCACACAATGAAAAAATATAACCTTATTACTACCGCTCTTTTAACTTTGGGCTTAACAGCCTGTGGTGCACAAAATACGAATAACGAAAATATTGACGCTACAGTTTCAGCAGCTCCTGGCGCACCAGGTGCTGAACCATATTGGGCTTACGCGGGTAAAACCGGAATTGGTACTTCTTTTGAGCAATACCAAAACGGCCAATATAATAACAATGCTGCGACAGGTGAAGTATCAAAAGTATGGTTTTCAATTGCCAAAGGTATGATCACCGAAACTATGTTTGGACTCATTCACCAAGCTCAAATTAAAGATATGCAGTTTGTAGTAACCGGTAAAGATTTTACAGTCACTGAAGCTGACGACTTAGACGTTACAATTGATTACTTACATAAAGACGATAAAGGCAGACCACTATCGCTTGCTTACAAAGTAACAAGTACAGATAAGAAAGGGCGTTTTACCCTCGAAAAACACATATTCACCGACCCTGACGGACAAACATTGTTTGTACGCAGTATTTTTAATACATCACTTAAAGGCGTGAAAGCGTATGTTGCTGTTAACCCTTATATAAACAACAACGGCTTAGGTGATTTTGCAAAAACCACTGAGCAAGGCTTAGTAGCATGGGAAGATGATAATTTTTTAACGTTGCAATCATCTACGCCATTCAAAATGCAAAGTGTAGGCTTTACAGGTGTGAGCGATGGCATCACCTCACTTAAAAAACAAAACACACTAAGCAAACAATATTCAAACACTGGCGATAAGGCCGGTAACGTCACTCTGCTGGCAGAGCTTGGTAATATCGATAGTAATACCACATTTGATTTAGCACTAAGCTTTGGTAAAACGCAGCAGCAAAGCCAGCAACAAGGTGCACAGAGCTTATCTAAAGGTTATCAAAATGTGCTTGATGCCTACAACGGTAAAGGTGAAGCGCTAGGCTGGGAAGATTATTTACAAAGCCTTGAGCCATTAAATACAATGGTTAAGCAAACAGCCGATGACGGTAAGCTACTTTATACCAGTGCAATGGTACTAAAAGCGCAAGAAGACAAAACTAATGCGGGTGCGCTCATTGCCTCACTTTCTAATCCTTGGGGTGAAACTGTTTCAGCCAAAGAGGGTTCGACTGGTTACAAAGCGGTATGGGTTCGTGATTTTTATCAAGTAGCTATGGCATTTATGGCCTTAGGCGATACAGCGACTGCAAAAACGGCCTTCGAATACCTTGAAAAAGTACAAGTTACTAGCAAAACCCCCGGTAACAATGGTGATACAGGATGGTTTTTACAAAAAACACATGTTGACGGTGAACTTGAATGGGTAGGGGTACAGCTAGATCAAACGGCTATGCCGATTATGCTTGCGTGGAAGTTACATCAAGCAAACGTACTAAGTGATAACGAACTTAAAGATTGGTACGCACGCATGCTAAAACCGGCAGCTGACTTTTTAGTTGATGGCGGAAGAGCTAAAATTTTATGGAACGACATGCAAATCACTCCACCTGCTACACAGCAAGAGCGCTGGGAAGAGCAAAGTGGTTATTCTCCCTCTACAACGGCTGCCGTTGTTGCTGGCCTTATAACAGCCAGTGACATAGCAACACTCAGCGGTGATACTCAAAATGCAGATCGTTATTTAGCAACGGCTAAAAAGTACAACAATGATATAGAATCGCAAATGTTTACCACCGAAGGTAATTTAAAAGGTGATAGCACCGATGGCGAGTATTTTATTCGTATAGGTCAAGACACCGACGCTAACTCTAATACTAAAATTAACGCCAACAATGGCCGTGAAGGTTTTAACAAAAAGCAGATTTTAGATGGTGGTTTTTTAGAATTAGTCCGCTATGGAGTAAGAAGTGCCAACGATTCAAGTATAGTTAAAACTCTACCTGAGTATGACGACGAAACGCTTGAAGATAACTTACAAGTTAAATACAGCTTTAACTTTACCGATGGTAGCGGCACATTTGCAGGCTATCGCCGTTATGGCAACGACGGTTACGGCGAAGATGAAACCACAGGTACTAATTACGCCGAAAGCAGGAGCAACACGCCAGGCCAACGTGGTCGTGTATGGCCATTTTTTACAGGTGAACGCGGACACTATGAAATAGCGGCCGCAAACGCAAATAATACGCTAGATGATGCAAAACAAGCGGACATTAAAAATAGTTACGTAAAAGGGCTAGAGCAATTTGCTAATAGCGGCATGATGCTACCTGAGCAAGTATGGGATGGCGTTGGCGTAAATAAAGCAGGTTATGAATTAGGCGAGGGCACAAACTCAGCAACACCTCTAGCTTGGACACACGCAGAATACATCAAGCTTGTACGCTCACTCAGTGATAAACAAGTTTGGGATTATTACCCTGTGGTTGCCGAATCGCTTAAAGACTAATATATAATACCAATTCGCTTAATTAAGTGAGCTATTTTGAGGCAGGAAAAACGTGTTGTTAGCTAGGCAAAAAATTCGCTATTTAGTTGTTCTCGGCAATTGCTCCTGCATTGCTCTACCTTCTGCATCCATGCAGTCGTAAATGAGAATTTTTTAACGCAGTTAGCGACACGTTTAGCCCCGCAAAATGATTAAGTATTATTGCGGATTGGTATAAAATGCTGTAGTTATTAAAAAAGGCTTCTAAATAAATTTAGAAGCCTTTTTGTTATGTACTCACTTAATATTAAAACAAAAGAATGCTCTTTAAATAAAATGAATGTCACTTTTGAGTTACATTATTTGAGGCCACACTTATTATCAAACCATGATAACAACTCGGTATAAAATTCTTTTTTATGATCGTAGAAAAGCGTATCAGAAAAGTGATCGGCATCTTCAAGCTCAATATATTTAAAGTCTTTTTTGTACTTTTCAAGCTCAGATACGAAGTCTCTACTGTGTTTTACTGGAACACGACTGTCGATATCACCATGCACAACCAGTATAGGAACATTTACTTTTTCTACTTGCTCTACAGGAGAGACACCAGAAATAGTAGGGCGTTGCAAAATACTTAAAAATCGATTTTCGTTAAGGGTCGCATTAATACGACTTAAATCACTTACCCCAGCACCTGCAACAACACATTTATATATGTTGTTTTCACGCATAGATGCAGCAAATGCAGCGTAACCACCATAACTCCAACCAAATAAAGCAAGTTTATCTTTAGTTGCTAAGCCTTTGTCTATTAAATATTGTGCAGCATCGTCTAAATCATCTTGTTTTTTCAAGCCCCAGTTATTATCACCTGCCATCCAATGCTCTAAACCGTAACCAGTAGAACCACGATAGTTTGGTTGAATAACGACGTAACCATGATAAGCAAGTAACTGCGCCCAATCATCAAACACAATAGAGTCGCGCACCCAAGGACCACCGTGAGGGAGTACTATCGCTGGGTAAGGACCTTTGGTCGCAGGAATAGTTACATACGCTTTTATTTTACGTCCATCTCTTGCTTTGTAAGAGATGTACTTAACTGAGCCTAATTTACTTTTATCAATAAACGGAAGTCGATCACCAATTTTAGTTAGCTTCTGTTTATTAGTAACAATGTAATAGCTGCCTGGGTTATCGTCAGCAGATACCCTCACTACTAATACGTTATCGTTATCAGAGCTACTAATGATTTGTACAAATTTATCTTTAAATAAAGAAGCAACAGATTCGTTAAGTGCTTGAAGGTTAGGGTCTGTGAAATAAAATTTAGGCTGCTTGGTTGTATAGCGAAAGCCTTGTAAAGTGCCATCGGTATCAAGTATAACACCGTCGGTATCTACAGATTTAAGGCCAAATTGACGTTCAGAATACTGACCTGTTTTAATATTATATATATAAATGCCAGTCGTATTTTCACCTAGGTTGGCGTTAACATAAACTTCGTTAGGATTACCTTTAGTGAACCCTAATATCTCAAAATTTTCACGCTTTTTAGGACTTACTTGCTTAATTACTTTCCAATCATCATTGCCTTTATCTCGGGCATAATAATCGATTGCGTTATCAGACTTATTCCAACCTTGGGCTATTCTTATTTCACCATCGTAGTCAGAAACAAACGAGCCTGATACTTTTTCATTTCCGCGCATTACAGTAACGCTTCGTCCAGTGTTAATATTAAATCGCACTACATCTGGAATGTAGTTATTGTTAATATCAACTTCTACCAGTACTTCATCTTTTTTGTCTGGAAGTATATTGATTATATTAAATTGAACATTTCGCTTTTTCTTAAATGGTAATAACCAATCGCCTTTGCCATCTGCATCAGTTATTGCAAACTTATTAACCCAGTATTTACGACTACCGTCTTCTAGTATCTGTCTGAACATAACACCAAGTTTTTCATCGTTTAACCATACGATGGAAGATATCAGCATTTTATCAGCGCCCAATCTTACAGGGTCTGCTTCTAGATTATTTGGATCTCTTATCTCAATTATATAGTCACCATTTTTGGTAGTTGCTCTTAAAATAGCAAGCTTCTTACCATCAGGTGATGCTACAACACTACGAATAGCAGATGACATTGAGAAAGCATCAATACTGCTCACTTGTGTTGCATCTTCAGTTTCGCTATTAGCGAAAGAAGAGAGGCTCAGTAAGGTAAATCCTACTAACATTCTTTTTTTAAGTTTCATTTTTTATTCCCTCAAAAAAAATGGCCTAAAATATTAGGCCATCTGGATTGAATATTTACTCAGCCAATTCTAATTAAAAAGAAGCTGTAAAACTGATGTATGGGCTACGGCCTGACGTATCATAACCAACACCTAGAGGGATGTTAGTATTTGAGAAAGAACCATCAGGGTCAACTTTTGGTGGAGCTTCATTAAATACGTTACGAACACCAAAGTTCACTTTATAAGCATCGTTAGACCAAGTCATACCAATATTATGTACAAAGTAGTCTTCAGTGAAGCCAACAGGGCGACATTTAAGTGGAGCACCATTAGCGTCAGTTAAACCACGACAGCCTGCTGTGCCTTCTTCAAACTCACCTAAATCATCTTCATCTTCACGACCTTTACCGATGAAACGCGTTTCCCAGTTAAATCTAAAATCAGAATATTTAAGTTGTAAGCGAGCTGTACCGCGCCATTCTGGAGAATCTGGCTCACCCATATTGTCATCAATAGTACCAAGTACATCAAAAACTTGCTCTGTCATACGAGTAGCTTGAAGGTCTAATGTAATACCTAAGTTTTCCTCTGCAATTACTGTGTCTGTTTCAAAGTAAATATTGTAATCAAAACCTTTAGAAGTAATTAAACCAATATTAATAAAGCTAGCATCAACTAAATCAATTTGACCATTTGCATCGCGGCCTATACGGCTACAGAATGCATCATTACCATCAGCAGAATAACATTCATTAATGCTGTATCCTGCACTTGGCTCAGCAATACTATTTGATACTTCAATATCAAAACGCGTTAATGACATTGTTAAATCAAATGCATCAGTGAATGGCTGTTCAAAAATAAAGCCGTAAGTTTTAGCCACTGATGTTTCAGGGGTAAGCTCTGTTGTACCGCCAGTTTCAATTTCTGCACTGTAGTTAGCTGTATAAGAGTCAGTACCACCTTGACCTAAACCAAGAGTAGTTGGATCAATCCCTGATGCTTGACAAGCGTTTAGTACTGCTGTGTCGCGGGTATCTTCAGCTGCATTATACGTTATTGGTGAGTTAGGGTTAAATGCATCCGCTTCACGAGCATCCTCAGGAACAACACATGGATCTGCAACATTATTAAATCCTGATGTACCGTTTAAGAAACGTTCGCGTAAGTTAGGTGCTCTGTACGAAGTACCCTTTGTAGCACGTAAAGTAAACCACTCAACAGGACGGTAGATAGTTTTAATGCTATAAGTTGATTCTGCATCGTAAAAAGACTCTTCAGATACACGGCCAGAAGCTGTAAATGTAAGTTCTTCAGCACCTTTAACACCTTTAAGTAAAGGGAACTCAACTTCTGTGAATATTTCTTTTAAGTTACGTGCACCATCAGCGCCTTGGTCAGCAAAGTAGCCCCACACTAGGCCATCTGCAGCTGCAGCATTTGGATTTGATTCAATTTCGTCACGACGATATTCAACACCAACGATACCTGCAACATTTTCGTTATTCCATGGTAGTGCAAAAAAGTCACCACCCATAAATGCATTGAAAACAAACTGGTTTACTTTAGTTTCAATATCGCGGTCAATAAATAAGTAGGCAGCTTCTTCAGGTGAAAGGGTACCACCACCTTCTTGAAATATATTATCTGCAAATAAATTAACCGGAACACAACCGTCAGAACCAGTACCACAGGTAACTGTGCCATCATCGTTAAGTACAGCTGTATCTAAAGAGTTAATCAAGCGCTCTTCATTAATACCAACACGGTGATCAGTACCTTTTGAAGCGCTGTACGAAACAGAAGCATCGTAGTACCAATTGTCTAAACCGATGTTTTCAAACATACCAAGGTTACCAGTAACACCGGTAACTAAACGATATTGTGATACTTCAACCTCAGTTTGATCACGATCACCACGAATGTTAATAATTGGCTGCACTGAAGATGGGCCATCAGGACCGACACCTAGCACACCAAAACAGTCAATACCGTTTGTACCACATGGGTTATAAGGGTTAGATGCTGATACTTGTTGGAATATTTGTGCGCCGGGGCTAAAAATTGGTGATTTACGACTCGCGTATAAACCTTCGTAGTAGAAAGTTGTGTCGTTATCATCTTGGAAGTTATATTCACCATTAAGCATTAATGAGATACGCTCATTTTTACTTCTGTAATCACCACCTTTGTAATAATCAGACTGTTGAAATGCATAAAACGGGTCTTGGAAGTCTACATCACGAAAGCCATCGCCATTACCATCAACAAATGCTCCATCATTAATCCCATCGCCATCAAAATCACCTAAAACCCAAGATGGAATAAAGCCTGCATTTGATTCAGCCACAGTTGTTTCACTAAAGTTAGGGATCCCTGTATTTGTGAAATCTGGAGTGTAATAAAGGCTACCAAAAAATGGAACGCCACCGATTCTGTTTGTAAGAGGGAAGATATCACAAGAGTCTTCACCACTTGCTACAGGACCATTACCACTATTTCTAGTTACAATACTGCCATCTTCAGCTTCCCAAATGCGTTCTTCACACCCTTTAACAAAAGGGTTACCAGCTAGAGATTGGGATTTCTGCTCTGAATATTCAACACCTACAGTGATAAAACCATTATCCATGGTTTTACCCCACATACCCGAAAGTACAGTTTCTTCACCGCCATCACCTTTAGGTTGACGGTAAGATGCATCAACAATAAATCCTTCCACATCTTTCTTTAATATTACGTTAGCTACACCAGCTACCGCATCAGAACCATATACGGTTGATGCGCCGTCAAATAAATTCTCTACACGCTCAATCATAACGCCAGGTATTAAATTTAAATCAGGAGAGGTTGGTGCACCACCTACACCTGCTGGAGCCATTCTTCGACCATTAATGAGTACAAGAGTACGCTCTGCACCTAAACCACGAAACCCGATTGTTGCAGCGCCCGGACCGTTATCTAGTACAAAACCACCAAATGTATTATCTATTTGAGCACCAGCCGCTTGGCTAGTTGATTGAAGCATTGAGCCTGCATCAAATAAACCCATTTCACGAGATAAGTCGCCATTGATTATTTGAATTGGTGATGCATTTGAAAATTCAGCTTTTCTTATACGTGAGCCTGTTACAACTATTCGCTCAGGTGCTTCTTCTTCTAATTCCACGTCTGAATTCAAGTCATTTTCTTGAGCCAGCGCGTTAGGCGCTAAGGCTACAGAGCCTAGCAATAAAGAGTATCTTATTGCATTTGATAGAGCTTTAGTTTTAAACATATTAAAATCCCTGAAGTATTATTGTTATTTAAGCTACAAAACCACTAAGTAAATAAAGTGGAATTATGGCAGCACAATAAATTTACATTACGTAAATAAAATAGTAAACAAGGTTGATTTTATGTTGCGCTTCTGGGCGGTGCTAACTAGCATTATTAGGGTTTATTTTAATTTAACTGACTGTTTAATATGAGTTTTTTTGTTTGTAAATGAATGTGAACAGATGTAATCGGTACCAGCTTGAATATAGAAGGCTCAGCTCGACTTTCTAGGAATCAAAATAGGAGGTAATAGGGTGCTTTGTACTTCTTCACCACGTATTAGTTTTAATAAATTCTCTACTAGCATTTGCCCAGCTACAGTGGTGTTTTGCTCTATCGTCGTCAGCGGTGGGTTTACGTAACTTGCAATGGCTATGTTATCAAAGCCCACTACCGCAACATCTTTTGGTACATTGATATTAGCTTCTTTAAGAGCCCGTATTGCACCAATAGCAATTAAGTCGCTTGCAGCAAATAAGGCGTTAAATTTAATATTATTAGCGATAAGCGAGCGAGTGGCGTGATACCCAGATTCTTCGGTGGATATAGCATTAGCCATTTTACGTTCGTTTATTTTAACATTGTTAGCCAATAGCTCATCTTTGAAGCCCTGAAAACGACTAAAGAATTCAGGGCTATGATCAGATGCATCACCAATAAAAGCGCAATCAGTTCTGCTATGAGCAATAAAGTGCTCAGCGGCAAGCTTACCGCCACCGTAGTTGTCACAACAAACAGTTAAATCTGGGCGATTATCAACGGTTGCACCCCAACAAACAAACTTCGTATTTTGTTCAAGTAAGGTGCTAAATTTTGGTTGGTAATCAATGTAATCACCATAACCGAGTAAAATAATACCATCAGCTCTGTGGCTATCTTCGTAGTCTGCTTGCCAATCTGCACTGGCCGATTGAAATGAAACTAATAAATCGTAACCTTCTTTAGCGCAAGCACGGGTAATGCTGCCAAGCATGGCTAAAAAGAAAGGGTTAATTTGTGACTCGTCAGAAGTGGGGTCTTCAAATAAAAGTAATGCAAGCGTACTACTTTGCTGAGTGCGTAAGTTACTGGCATTTTTATCAACTTTATAATTAAGTTTTTTAGCTATATCAAAAACACGCTTACGTGTTTCTTCATTAACAAGATGGCTGTTACGTAAAGCGCGAGATACAGTTGATTGAGATACCCCTGCATAGTGGGCAATATCAAATGAGGTGGCTTTACCTTTCATTGTTACAACTTAATTAGTTTGATAAATAATTGTGTCATTTTCGTTTATTAATGAATAATTTCAAGCTTTTTGTGAATTAACGTATATTTTTATTGATAAACGGCTGACACCGGTGTCATAATATCAATGTTTTATCATTTTGTTGTCAAAACGTATTCGCTGTCTATATCTTTATAGGCAGCATTTTTTTACTGTGATAGCTACTTTGAGGTGATAGCTCAAAGTATAAATAACAATGGTACACCATTGTAAAATAATAAGCATAAGTCGCTTAACAAAAGAGATAATACTATGAGCCCAAACGCTTCTGCACAATTTGATCCCATCTTAGTTGCTGATGTTGGCGGCACTAATGCCCGCTTTGCTTTAATCACTGCTTTTAATGAACACACTAACCAATTTGTAATAGAGCACATTAATATTTTTCCTAGTGCTAATTTTGGCTCACTTCAAAGTGCGCTTGAGCAATATTTACAAACAGTCCCGCATATTAAACCTAAACGCGCATGTTTAGCCGTTGCAGGCCCAATCAAAGCCGGGCAAGTGCATTTAACTAACTTAGGTTGGCATTTTAGTGTTAGTGAATTTAAAACTCATTTTGATTTACAACAACTAGAAGTTATAAACGATTTTGCTGCCTTTGCATACGCCGCCCCGTATTTAGATCCTAAACAAAATGTCATTGTTAAATCGGGTCAAGCTGATGACAATGCAAACATTGGTGTTATAGGTCCAGGTACTGGCTTTGGTGCAGCGTGTTTAGTTAGAACGTCGCAATCTACCGCTGTTTTAAGTTCAGAAGGAGGGCATATATCGCTTGCACCTGTTAATGAGCTCGATACCTTATTATTAAATGAGTTACGTAAAGATCATCCCCATGTTTCTATCGAAACAGTATTTTCAGGCCCTGGCATTGCGCATTTATACAAGGCCATGGCTGCAGTTAAGGGTGTAACGGCTAAAAATTTAGACGCGGCGCAAATAAGTAGCCTCGCCAATAGCGGTGAATGTGCTGTGTGTGATGCAACGCTTAACCAATTTTGTGATTGGATTGGCAGCGTAGCCGGCGATTTAGCCGTTGTTTACGGTGCTTTAGGCGGATTATTTATCGGCGGTGGAATACTGCCTCGTATGCAAGCAAGACTTTTAGAAAGTCGTTTTGTTGAACGATTTTCGCAAAAAGGTATTATGTCGCAGTACGCAGGGCAAATCCCTGTAACACTTGTAACACAAGACAATATACCGCTTATTGGCGCTGCTGCGTGTTTACACAATAGCAAATAGGGCTTAGGCCTTA
Source organism: Pseudoalteromonas sp. SWN166 (assembly GCF_015864485.1). NCBI lineage: Bacteria > Pseudomonadati > Pseudomonadota > Gammaproteobacteria > Alteromonadales > Pseudoalteromonadaceae > Pseudoalteromonas > Pseudoalteromonas sp. SWN166. The sequence continues at coordinate 153,372 of NZ_JADYXB010000005.1, read as the reverse complement.
TTGGTTGTATTTGGATAATGGATAGATGAAAAAAGTAACCATAAATAGTGTAGCAAGCCATGCTGGGGTTTCTAAAAAAACCGTTTCGCGTGTTTTAAATAATGAGCCAAATGTAAGTGCCGCTACCCGAGAAAAGGTACTCGCGGTATTTAAAGAACTTGATTACACACCTAATCCTATTGCGCGTGGCCTTGCACAAAATCGTAGCTTTATTATTGGTTGTCTTTACGATAATCCCAGTAAAAGTTATATCACTCGGGTGCAAACGGGCGCTTTAGAAGCATGCAAAGAAAATAACTATAACTTATTGATACACCCTTGTGAGTTTCGTGGTGAAGCGCTTATTAATAATATTGAGCAATTACTACAGACTTCTCGATTAGATGGCATTGTATTAACGCCTCCTTTTGGTGATTTTGCTGAACTCGTTTCTTTTTTAAAATCTAAAAAAATTCCTTACGCAAGAGTTGCATCGGCTTTACTTCAAGATGACTCAATTTCTGTGCGTAGCAACGATGAGCAAGGCGCATTTGAAATTACCGAGCATTTAATTAGTCTTGGTCATAAATCAATTGCGTTTATTAAAGGTCACCCAGATCACAGTGCCACGCAACAGCGTTTTAAAGGCTACAGGCGTTCACTTGCAAGCCATGGGATAGAATTTGATGAGCGCTTAGTCGAGGAGGGTAACTTTAGTTATCACTCAGGCGTCGACAGTGCACGCAGTATTTTAGATTTATCACCTAGGCCAACCGCTGTATTTGCATCAAATGATTACATGGCGGCAGCGGTGTTAAAATTAGCTACCCAGCGCCAACTTAAAGTACCTGATGATATCTCTATTGCGGGCTTTGATAACGCACCTATTGCGCGTCATATTTGGCCTGGTTTAACGACTATTGCACAGCCCGTTGAGGAAATGACAAAACAAGCCGTAACACAGCTTATATCTCATATAGCTCAGCCTCAAGAACAACCATATCAGGTAACGCTTGAATCGCGCTTAATTACACGTGAGTCTACCTCTGCGATAAAATAGTGAGTTAAAAACACTTTCACAGTAGCCCGAATATGAGTGACGCTTATTCGGGCTTTTTTTTGCTCTAAACTTGCTAAAATATACTTTGTGCCTAAAAATCAAATAGGTCATTATTCGGTCATGTTAAAATATTAAACTATTTTTGTTACCCGGGGTTGACACCGGTGTCATTGCTATGCGTTAATACAGTGACACCGGTGTCAGGGTTGTTGTGAGAGGCTCCCTGGTAGCGTACCTTTGAACGGGTAAATCAAAGATGCTCAGTACAGTTATTTACGTGGAGTCTGTAGTTGCTACTGAGCCTTTATCCTCTAACTAATAGAGATGAGTTAAATTATGTTACATCCTCGTATTCAAGAAGTTACCCAGCGCGTTATCGAACGCAGTAAAAATACCCGTCAAGATTATTTACAACGTATTTCGCACGCAAAAAAACAAACAAGAGTTCGTGCCGGTTTAGGTTGCGGAAATATAGCCCATGTTATGGCTGCTTGTAGCAGTGATGACAAAGCGCGCTTAAAGGCTGATGAGCAGCCAAATCTTGCTATTATCAACTCATATAACGATATGCTTTCGGCTCATGTGCCATACAAAGATTACCCAGATTTAATTAAAGACATTGCTACAAAATTCGATGCTACAGCACAAGTCGCTGGTGGCGTTCCTGCAATGTGTGATGGTGTTACGCAAGGGCGTGACGGCATGGAACTTTCGCTTTTCTCTCGTGATGTAATTGCTATGTCTACGGCAATTTCTCTTTCGCACGATGTGTTTGATGGCGTTTTTTGTTTAGGTGTTTGTGACAAAATAGTCCCGGGTTTATTAATTGGTGCATTGTCGTTTGGTCATTTACCTGTGTTCTTTTTACCAGCAGGCCCAATGCAGTCAGGTATTCCTAATAAAGAAAAAGCACGTATTCGTCAAAAATTTGCACAAGGTTTAGTAAGCCGTGAAGACTTATTAGAAGCTGAAAGCGCGTCTTATCACAGCGCAGGTACTTGTACGTTCTACGGTACTGCAAACTCAAACCAAATGTTAATGGAAATAATGGGCTTACACCTTCCTGGTAGCTCGTTTATTAATCCTTACACTGAGCTTCGCGATGGTCTTACAGGTAATGCTGTAGAAACTATGCTTAAGCAGCTTACAGATGATAAAGAAAGCCCATGTTTAGCTGATGTGATCAGCGAAAAAACGATCATAAACGGCTTAGTAGGCCTGCTTTCTACAGGTGGTTCTACTAACCATGCTATTCATATTGTTGCGATAGCAAAAGCGGCTGGCATTCAGGTTACGTGGAAAGACATGTCTGATTTATCAGAAGTTGTACCACTACTTACACGTATTTACCCTAACGGCTCAGCTGATGTAAATCACTTCCAAGCAGCGGGCGGTATGGGTTTCTTAATGCGAGAGCTAGCAAGCGCTGGTTACTTACACACAGACGTTAAAACAATGCTAGGCGATGGTTTAGCACCTTACATGACAGAGCCTCGTTTAGATAAAGACGACAGCCTTATTATGAGCAACTCAACCGGCCCAACTAAAGTTAAATGGGTAGATTGCCCTGCAAACTCACACGATGAAGAAGTACTTCGCCCAGTGAGTAACCCTTTTAGTAAGCAAGGTGGTCTGCAACTTCTAACGGGTAACTTAGGTAAAGCCGTTATCAAAGTGTCAGCGGTTGCTATTGAACATCAGGTTGTTACTGCTCCTGCAAAAGTATTTAGCTCACAAAGTGCTCTGCAAGATGCATACACGCGTGGCGAATTAAACCAAGACTTTATTGCCGTGCTAAAAGAGCAAGGCCCTAAAGCGAAAGGTATGCCAGAGCTACATAAGTTAACGCCAGTAATGGCAACGCTTCAAGATGAAGGCTTTAAAGTAGCCATTGTTACTGACGGTCGTATGTCGGGTGCATCAGGTAAAGTACCAGCTGCTATTCACTTAGCACCTGAAGCTGTAGAAGGCGGCATTATTGCTAAAATCCGAGAGGGTGATTTAGTGACACTTGATGCGCCAAACGGAATATTAAAAGTACACGTTAGCGACGAAGATCTTGCTAAACGTGAAGCAGAACTTAGCCAACCAAGTGCCACATTTGGTACAGGCAGAGAATTATTTACTGGATTTAGAAACATCGTAAGCAGTGCCGATTTAGGCGCGAGTGCTTTTGGACTTGAATAAATATTAGCCATACTGGGTAATGAGGAACAAGTAATGAGTATTGAAAAAATCTTAGCATCGGCACCCGTAGTGCCAGTGGTTGTAATCGAAAAATTAGAAGATGCAGCACCACTTGCAAGAGCGTTATATAACGGTGGCTTAAAAGCCTTAGAAATAACACTACGTACACCTATTGCTGCAGAAGCTGTAAAGCTGATGAAAGCAGAAGTACCTGAAGCCTATGTAGGTACTGGTACGGTAGTAGATAAAGCAAGTTTTGATCTTTCGGTTGCCGCAGGTGCAGATTTTATGGTGAGTCCAGGTGTGAGCGATGAGCTTATTGCGTTGGCTAAAACATCAGATATACCATTTTTACCAGGCGCTGCAACTGCAAGTGAAGTTATGCAACTTGCGTCGCATGGTTTTAAGTATTTAAAATTCTTCCCTGCAGAAGCAGCAGGTGGAACGGCTATGCTTAAATCAATCGGTGGCCCATTACCACACATTACTTTTTGCCCAACTGGCGGCATTAGCTTAGCAACCGCACCTAATTATTTAGCGCTTAATAACGTTATATGTGTTGGTGGTACGTGGATGCTAGATAAACAACTAATTGAAAATAAAGACTGGCAAGCAATTGAAGCGCTTGCTCGCCAAGCAAGTGAACTTAAATAGGAGTCTAAAATGATTAATGTAGCAATTAACGGTTACGGCCGTATCGGTAGAAATGTTTTACGTGCACTTTATGAGTCAGCTCAAAACAGCGAAATTAAAATTGTAGCAATTAACGATTTAGCACCTGCTAACGTTAATGCACATTTAACGCAGTATGACTCAGTTCATGGTCAATTTTCTAAAAAAGTAACACTTGAAAATAACACCATGTTAATTGACGATGACGTAATAACGTTAACGCAAGAGCGTGACCCTGCAAACTTACCGTGGAAAGCACTAAATGTAGATATCGTTTTAGAATGTACTGGTTTTTTCACTAAACGCGAAGATGCAGCTAAACATATTACTGCAGGCGCTAAAAAAGTAATCGTTTCTGCTCCAGGTAAAGATATGGATGCAACAGTGGTTCATGGTGTAAACAGCGATGTAATTAACGCTGATAGCCACATCATCTCTAATGCTTCTTGTACTACTAACTGTTTAGCACCGCTTGCAAAAGCAATTAACGACACAGTAGGTATTGAAAAAGGTAGTATGACTACTATTCATTCTTATACGAATGATCAAAATTTATCTGACGTATACCACCCTGATCTATACCGTGCTCGTAGTGCAACTCAATCTATGATCCCAACTAAAACAGGTGCTGCGGCAGCTGTTGGTTTAGTATTACCAGAACTTGCTGGTAAATTAGACGGTATGTCGGTTCGTGTACCAACAATCAACGTATCTTTAGTTGATTTTACGTTTATTACTAAGCGCGACACGACTGCAGAAGAAATCAATGCAATCATGAAAGAAGCGTCAACGGGTTCAATGAAAGATATTTTACAATATAATGAGCTTCCGCTTGTTTCTATCGACTTTAACCATAACCCTGCGTCATCTATCTTTGATGCAACGCAAACTAAAGCCGATGGCAATCTAGTAAAAGTAATGGCTTGGTACGACAACGAATGGGGTTTCTCAAACCGCATGTTAGACCAAGTTAAAGCATTAGGCGCGTTTTTATAATACAGCCCTAATGATGTAAAGTTTTAGCTTTATCCAACCAAGCCACGCATTGCGTGGCTTTTTTGCGTTTGGTTTATCTGTATATTTGCAACTCAGACTATGGAGGGAACTATTTGTATTTTTTATACCCTAAATTTTGTTAATATGTGGGTGTGTAAATCAATGGAATTTCGTTGTATTTAATCAACTCAACGAAGCAAGGAATAATAAAAATGATCAGAGCTTTATCACGAAAGGTATTTCGCACAAATCATCTTCAGATAGGTGAGGGCAACATAAGTGGTTACATAGCCTGCTTTTTAGCAATACTGAGTTGCTTAGGCGTATTAGCGTTTCACTTTCCTGAATACTTAACCACACCAGAGCTGAGAAAAAGCTACAGTGTCGATTTTTTACGTCAGCTTATGTTTGCATCATTATTGGTCTCGGGCAGTTTGGGGCTACTTAACTTTGTACGTAATACCAATAAACGCTTAGGAGCTACAGCGTGGTTTTTTATTATTCTGGCAATTATGTTTGGCGGACCAAACGTTGAGGTAAACGAGTTTGCAAGCGACACACCTTACATAGGGCTTGATTGGTTTATTTTAGATTTGCTCGGCTCAACGCTTATATTTATCGTGATTGAAAAGCTACTACCACATCGTAAAGATCAAAAAATATTACGTAGCGAATGGCGGGGAGATTTAAACCACTTTTTTGTAAATCATTTAATTATTGGTTTTGTATTACTCGTTACTAACCACTTTGTGCATTATGGCTTTGGCTGGGCTGTATCAACGACTATTCAAGGTTATATAGAGCAAACACCATTTGTAGTGCAGTTGTTTTTAATTATACTCGTGGCCGATTTAATGCAATATTGGGTGCATCGTGCTTATCACGAAGTTCCTTTACTATGGCGTTTTCATGGTGTACATCACAGCGCCAAAGAAATGGATTGGTTAGCGGGCTCTCGCCAGCATATTCTTGAAATACTGGTTACTCGCAGTTTAGTGCTCACGCCCATATTTGTACTTGGGTTTTCACAGCAAATAATTAGTTTATACGTCATAATTGTGGGTTTACAGGCTGTGTTTAACCATGCAAATGTACGCGTTAGGTTTGGCTGGCTTAAGTACTTTATGGTTACACCGCAGTTTCATCATTGGCATCATGCGTCAGATAAAGCCGCGATTGACCGCAACTACGCTGCGCATTTTTCGTTTTTAGATTACGCGTTTGGTACTGCTGTTAAAGGCCAAAAAGAGTGGCCAGAAGCATACGGTGTAGTCGGGGATTACATGCCGGTAGGTATGCTTAAACAACAGGTTTACCCGTTTAAGCGCACTAAATAAATTCGAAAGTTCGAATAAATACACAATATAAACTAAAAGGGAGCAACGCGTTATACGTTGCTCCCTTTTAGAATTTATTTAATTAATACTGAATTATATATTTAGCTCTTCTAATAATTCAGTAAATGTAGGTCTTTGATTTAATACAGGTTGCATAGCGCGTTTTGCCATATCGGACATTTTATCAAATAGCTCACTTTGCCTATCATCGCCGGTTACCGTGCCTAATAAGTCTTCAATTAAACAGCCCAAGGCTCTTACTTCTATAAGCTCTAACTGCTTTTGTTGATACTCACTTAACATGGCTAAATTAGTAGCAGCACCAAAATCACCAAACAAAACATCATGGTCTTGGTTAATCATAGTATTGTGCGCATAAATGTCACCATGGCTCACTTTATTAGTATGCAAGTGGTGCAGTGTGCTTGCCATTTGTTTTGTAATTTTTAAAATAGCGTGAGTTGAGTAATGGCAATCATTATTAAAGGTATCACGCGTACAGGTTTCGAGGCTTGGAGGCAGGCCTAAATTAGCGAAGCTTTTATCTATTAGTTCCATCACTAAACCTAGCTGATCACTTTGTTCAATATAAGCAAGTACCTTAATTAAACTAGCGTGGTCGCCTGCTTGTAAGCAGCAATTTACTTCATCAAGCGGGTAGCCGTCGCTGGTAATTGCACCTTTAAATAATTTAATTGCTACAGCGCTATCAGCCGATTTTGCTAAATGAATAACGCCCGAGGCACCTTGACCAATAACATGGCTAAGAGTGTAATCGTTAAGAGGCTTATTTTCTAAGCTGCACTTTGTAAGGCACTGGGGCTTATTAAAATCGTTACCGGCAAACGCCAGCCAAGTAAGTTTAGGCAGTTCAAAAAGCCAGTCGTCTACGTGTGTTAAGTTATTAGCAGAGAGCCTAACAAGCTCAAGATTTTTACACTGCGCCATGCTACTTGGCAGCTGCTTAATTTGATTGCCCGCAAGCGCTAACTTTTTAAGCTGTGTAAATTGGCCAAAACTTTGAGGCAGCTCAGTAATATTGTTGTCGGTTAGTATGAGCCATTCAATTTTTTTTGGTAAACAATAGTCACTAAACTCAGTTATTTTACAGCCTTTAAATGCAACCATTATCAGAGCAGGGCACTTAGCTAAAATCTCAGGAATATGCTTAAACTGATTAAACGACAAAAATACTCGCTTAAGGCGTGTTAAACAGGCAAATTCATCAGGTAGTGTTGATAAGTTATTATTTGATAAATCGAGCACTTCAAGCGTGTCAGCTAAGCTAAAAATTTCTTCAGGAAATGTGGTTAGCTCTTCTACTAATTGCAGGTGAGTAGCACCAACAAGCTTGCCACTTTTAAGCTCTTTAAGGGAGTTCATATATTTATACCACGTTCTAAAAATGAAAAAGCCAACATAGCTGTTGGCTTAAAGTCGTTCTAACTTACTAAATTGTTCTTTAGAATTGCGCGTTATGGTAAACGTTTTGTACATCGTCGCAATCTTCTAGCATGGCTAAAAAGCGTTCCATAACTTCTACATCTTCGCCTTCAATAGGCGTTTCAATTTGTGGCACAAAGCTAATTAGGTCTTCGTCAAATTCAGTCACGCCCATTTCTTCAAGCGCTGTACGTGTGTTGTTGTACTCTGTGTGAGGAGCAAAAACAGTGACTTTACCGTCATCAACTTCTACGTCAGTTACATCAACATCAGCCATCATTAGTGCTTCAAGTACCGTTTCATCGTCATCACCGTCAAATACAAAAATAGCAAGGTGATCAAATAAATGTGAAACAGAGTTTTGAGCGCCAATTTTAGCATTTGCTTTAGTAAAACAAACACGTACATCAGCAAAGGTACGCTTGTTGTTGTCAGTTAAACAGTCAACAATAATCATACAGTTACCAGGGCCGTAACCTTCGTAACGAGTTGCTGAGTAGTCTTCACCGCCGCCGCCTTTTGCTTTGTCTATTGCGCGGTCAATAACGTGTGCTGGAACTTGGTCTTTTTTAGCGCGCTCAATTAAACGACGTAATGATAAGTTACCATCTGGGTCTACACCGCCGTTTTTAGCACAAATATAAATTTCTTTGCCGTACTTAGAATAAACTTTAGTTTTAGCACCCGCAGTCTTAGCCATTGAATCTTTTTTGTTTTGGTAAGCTCTTCCCATCTGCGTTTCGCCTTAATATATGTAAATAATAGAATAAAATTATAGTACGTATTCTAAAGGTAAATGCATTCAAGGGCTAGTAAGTATTAAAGCTGATTAAAACTGTCGCGTTTAAAAGCCATCTAAAGTGCATGTTATTAAGGGATTTTAGGGAGGGCTAAAAGGTGGTTTTCAGAGCAAATTTAACTAAATAAAAAGGCAACTCATTTAATGAGTTGCCTAAGGGTAATAAAATTAAACGAGACTAACTAAAGCCCCATTTTATTTACCAAATGCGTACACGTTCATCTTCAGGAAGGTATAACGCATCGCCTGGTTTTACATCAAACGCTTTGTACCATGCATCGTGGTTACGTGGCGCCTGTGCTCTAAAGCGACCTGGTGCATGTGTGCCACCACGAAGTTGGTTAAGCATGCTTTGTTCAGTACGTTTTTCTTTCCATACTTGTGCCCATGCAAGGAAGAAACGTTGATCGCCAGTCACACCGTCAATAACAGGCGCTTCTTTACCATTTAAACTTAGCTTGTAAGCATGATAAGCCATTGATAAACCACCTACATCACCAATGTTTTCACCAAGGCTATTTCGACCATTTACAAAGTTACCTTCGATTGGCTCGTACTTACTGTACTGGGCAGCAAGTTGGTCTGCTTTTTTGTCAAATGCAGCGCGATCAGCATCAGTCCACCAGTTACGTTGCACACCGTTTTCGTCTGATTTTGAACCTTGATCGTCAAACCCATGACCCATTTCATGACCAATTACAGCGCCAATACCGCCATAGTTTACAGCCGGATCGGCATTTGGATCGAAAAATGGCGGTTGTAATATCGCAGCCGGAAATACAATCTCATTAAATGAGCTGTTGTAGTAAGCGTTTACGCGTTGTGGCGTCATGCCCCAGCGGTTACGATCTGTTTTTTGTAGCTCTTTTTCAACACTTTCTGCGTGGAAAAACTCACGCATGTTTTTCACATTACCGATTAAATCGTTTTTGGTAATGCTTAAACCGTCATAAGACTGCCAAACATCGGGGTAACCAATTTTTGGTACAAATGCAGCAAGCTTAGCGCGCGCATTTACTTTTGTGGCATCGCCCATCCACTCTAGGTTATCAATACGTTCACCCAGGGCTGTACGTAGGTTTTCAACCAGCTCAGACATTTGCTGTTTTGATGACTCAGGGAAGTAACGCGCTACGTATATTTTACCAATAGCAAAACCAAGAGAGGTCGTACCCGACATTTCGCTTATTGCACGTTTCCAGCGAGGGCGAGGTTCTTGTTGTCCGTTTAGTTCTTTACCAAAAAAAGCAAAGTTAGTATTAAATACGTCCTCTGATAGTAAACCCGCGTTACCGCTAATAGCGTGATACGTTAAGTAATCTTTCCATACTGCAATGTCTTCTTGATTGATTAGCTCAATCATCGCTTTTATTGGCTCAGGCTGAGACACATTTAACTGAGGTACTTTATAACCTGTTTGTGCAAAGTATAAATCCCAGTTAAAGCCAGGATAAGCAGTGCTTAAATCGGCACGTTCAACTTGGTTTAGGGTTAAGTCGCGATTACGACGTTTTTCACGAGGCCAATGACCTTGTGCAATCTTAGTTTCAAGATCAACAATTGCTTGAGCACGCTCAGCGGTATTTTCAGTGCCTGTAAATTCAAGCATATCAGCAATGTGGGCAACATAGGCTGCACGCGTTTTAACAAAGCGCTCAGCGTCTTCAAGGTAGTAAGAGCGATCGGGTAAGCCTAAACCACCAGCACCGAGTGACATTTCATATTTATTAGGGTCTAGGCGATTGAACCACATGCCGCCGCCAAAAGGGGCTTTATTACCGGTTAACCAAGACTTTCCAAACATTTCAGCTAAATCGTCAGTTGACGATATATCACTAATTTCACTTAACAATGGTTTGATTGGCGCCACACCTAGATTATTAAGCGTTTCGGTATCCATATACGCATTGTAAAAATCAGCAACGAGTTTTTCTTCTGCGTTTAAATCTTTACGCGCCGCTATTTCTTCAATAATAGCTTTAACATCGTCTTCGCTGCGCTCAGCTAATCCTGAAAATGCACCGTAGCGAGTTTTATCTGCAGGCATTTCATAGTTGTCATACCATGTGCCGCTGGCATACATAAAAAAGTCATCGCCTGGTTTAACGGCCTCGTTACGCGCTGTTAAATCAACACCAAAACTACCTAATTCGGCTTTTTCTGCCACTGTTGCTGTAGCTACTTTAGGTTGTTGCTCGTCTGTTTTTGTTGTTTGCGGCTCTGAACAACCGGTAATAAATGTGGCAGCTAATGCTGCGGCAATTAAACTCTTTTTCATTATGTTCCCCTGAGGAGCTTTTTTGATTCAAATAGGTGCGAATCATTTTATTGTTACGAATATTTAACTTATCGATTGTTATTGATATTAATCATACAAACAAACCTTTTGAGGTGAATCACCACAGCGCTCGATAAAACTTAGATTAAGCAAGAAGAGCAAGATTAAAAGCGCGAGGTAAACTCACGCCTACAGTTAATAGCGATGCTTAGATGTATTCGTGGGCCGGGGCTTAAATTTATTTGTAGGCGCGGCTTTATGCCGCGCTTGTTTAAATTAGCTTAAAAGCGCGAGGTAAACTCACGCCCACGGTTAATAGCGATGTTTAGATGTATTCGTGGGCTTGAGGCTTAAATTTATGTGTAGGCGGGCTTTATGCCGCGCTTGTTTAAATTAGCTCAAAAACGCGAGGTAAACTCACGCCTACGCTTTAACAGCAATGTTTAGGTTTATTCATGGGCTGGGGCTTAAATTTATTTGTAGGCGCGGCTTTATGCCGCGCTTGTTTAAATTAGCTTAAAAGCGCGAGGTAAACTCACGCCTACTATCCCTTATTTTTTATGCTGAAGCTCCCACATACGGGCGTATTCTCCGGCGAGAGTAAGTAACTCATCGTGCTTACCTTGCTCAATAATTTGTCCGGCTTTGAGCACAATAATGGTGTCTGCATCGGTAATAGTAGAAAGGCGATGGGCAATAACAATACTCGTATGGTTACTGGCCACTTCACGCATTGCTGCGAGTATAGCTTGCTCAGAATGAGAGTCGAGAGCAGAAGTTGCTTCATCAAAAATTAAAATAGGGGACTTTTTCAAAATAGCGCGCGCAATAGCAATACGCTGTTTTTCGCCGCCGGATACTTTTAAACCGCGCTCGCCAACCAGCGTTTTATCGCCTTTATCAAGAGTTGCTATAAAGTTTTTTAAATGCGCCATAGCAATGGCTTCATCAATTTCTGCATCGCTTGCTGATGGCCTACCGTAAGCGATATTTTCACGAATAGTCGTGTTAAACAGCACGGTATCTTGCGGGACTATTGCAATGGCTTTTCGTAAACTATTAAGTGTTACTGAATTTATGGCTTGATTATCAATACTAATTTCACCACCGCTTACATCATAAAAACGATAAAGAAGTCGGGCTAATGAGCTTTTACCAGCACCACTGGCACCAACAATGGCTACTTTGCTGCCAGCTTTAACACTAAAGCTAAGGTTATTAAGAATAGGGCGATGCGCATCGTAACTAAAACTTACATTTTTAAATGTTATTTCACCTTGGCTAATATTGAGTTCTTTTGCATTAAGTGCATCGGTTATTTGTGGTTTTTTGTTAAGTAGCCCAAGCATATTTTCAAGATCGGTTAGCGCGCGTCTTATTTCGCGGTACACAAAACCTAAAAAGTTAAGCGGTAAAAATAGCTGAATCATATACGCGTTAATCATCACAAGTTCACCAATAGAGAGCGCACCTGCAACTACTTCGGTTGAGCCCAACCACATTAACGCGGTAATAGCACAAGCAATAATAAGCGCTTGGCCTGAATTGAGCGCGAGCAACGACATTCTATTTTTTAAACGGGCTTTTTCCCAGTTTGCTAAAAAGGTGTCGTATGTTTTTGCTTCAAACTGCTCATTATTAAAATATTTTACAGTTTCATAATTAAGTAGGCTGTCTATGGCGCGGGTATTACTTTGATTGTCGGCAGCATTTGCTTCTCTAATAAAGCGGTTTCGCCACTGAGTAACCACCACAGTAAAAGTAATATAAATAGCGACGGCCAGTAATGTAATAAGCGCAAACCAAACAGAAAACAACGTGCCAAAAATAATCGCAACGGTCAGTATTTCAAACAAAGTAGGCACAATGTTAAACATTAAAAAACGCATTAAAAAACTTAACCCGCTAGTACCGCGTTCTATATCGCGGCTAATACCGCCAGTTTGCCTGTCTAAATGAAAAGCCAGCTCAAGCGAGTGCAAATGCTTAAATACTTTTAAACCAATATCACGCATGGCGTGCTCGGTTACGCGCGAAAATACAGCATCTCTTATTTCACCTAAAAACACGCTAGCAAAACGCAGCGCGCCGTACATCAATAACAATAAAGCGGGAATAACTAGCAGTGGGTTAATCGACTTATCAACCGAGTCTATTATTTCTTTAAGTGCCCAAGGCATTAAAAGCGTGGCACCTTTTGCGCCTATAAGCGCCATAAGTGCAATAAAAACACGGCCTTTAAATTTTGTAAGGTAGGGCCACAGTGTTTTTACACTTTGGCGTAAATTCATGGCGTCTGGTCGTTTTTCACTGCTTTGTCTGGGGCGCATTAAAAGTCTCAGTAAAATTAAAATAGATAGTAAATAACTAAAGGCTATTGTATTTCAAATACTAGCCCTTATATACTACGCATCCCTTATTTTAGTTTTAAAACGTGAATGTTTAAATTTAGAGTGTTTTTAACTGCCTTTTTGCTACTTGCTGCACTTTTTAGTGTGCAAAGCAATGCTATGGGCGCCTCACAAAATTTAAATATTAATGTAAGTACGCAGGTTTCGCTTACTGATATTGCCGATTTAACTAAAATACAGCCTATTACTAAGTCTGTAGATACTACGCAGCATAAAAAAACGCATCAAACCGATTTTGACGCGCACCAACCACGGTTAACTGCCAATAATTCATCATTGTTTTTGCACACTGTTCAAAGTGAGTCTGAATACGATGTTGTTTTTGAATTTTTTGCTCAAAACCTTGTTAGGCATATATTTTTAAAACCACGCGCTGTTAACCCTATACAACCTTGGTATACGCTTGTTACTAATAGTAAAAAGTCGCGCTTGAGTGGCTGGAAAGACGTTAACTTACTCTACACTGCTGTCACTACCTACCACGCTTAATTTTCCTTATTTAATTTTATTAGGTTTTAACTTTTAAAGTTTTAGCCTGCAGATTAATTGTGCTTTTAAAAAGTACGTTATCAGCTAATGGCTGATAGTAAGGATTCAACATGTTAAGTTTTAAAAAAGATAAAAAGCCGTCTACGGCTAAGTTCAAATTAAGCTATATAGCCATGCTAATAGTATTGGTATTATTAGCTATTAGCGCATTACCAAACCTATATCCAAATAAATCGTGGTTGCACATCAGTACTGCTCCGCACAGCGAAACACAATCTTTACCGAGCACTAAAACCCTAGTTACCTTTTTAAATAACCAAGGGCTTGAGGTTGAGCAGGGCGTAGATAAACAATCAACTATTAATGTACTTTTAAACGAGCCAACTAAAAGCGCTCAGGCGCAAGCGGCTATAAAAGCGCAATACCCAAACACGCAAGTAAAAATTGTTGAGCATGCAACCAGCCCTACATGGTTACAAGATTTTGGTTTATCGCCAATAAAGCTGGGCCTTGATTTAAATGGCGGTGTGCTATTTGTACTAGACGTAGATTTAGATAAAGCCGTTGATGAGCAATTAGTCAGTGCGTATCAACAAGCTAAATCAATTATTATTAAGCAAAAAGCACATGGTATAAAAGCGCAGCAAACTCAGCACGGGTTTGAAATAAACGCATTGCCTAATGCAACCGACAAGTTAACCCCTGTTATTGAAGAGCTACAAAGCCGCTTTGCTAATTTAGCCGTTGTAACAAGCAATAACGGCAGCGTTAAAACCGCCAAATTTAGTTATTCAGAGCAAGGCCGCAGTGCGTTTGATAAAGAAGTAATGGGGCAAACCCTTACAACTCTTCGTTCACGTATTGAAGAGTTAGGTATTACCGAAGCGGTAACACAGCAACAAGGCAAACATCGCATTCGTATAGAGCTACCAGGTGTGCAAGATCCAACCGAAGCAAAACGTATTATTGGTGCAACTGCATCGCTTGGTTTTTATCAATTAAAAGAAATAGGCGGACAAACATTTAATATGCAATCGGGCGGTACGATTGAGCTTGACCCTGTGCCAATTTTTACAGGAGACCATATTAATAATGCTAACATAGGCCGCGACGATTGGGGTAAACCACTGGTACAGCTAAGCCTAGACGGCCAAGGCGGGGATGCAATGTCGGCGTTTTCAAAAGCCAATATTGGTAAGCCAATGGCGACGGTTTACTCTGAGTATTCTCAAAACGCTAAAGGCGAAGTAGTTAAAAAAAGCGAAGTTATTAATGTTGCTAATATTGCTCAGCATTTAAGTTCGCGTTTTAGTATTACCAATATGAAAAGCCAACAAGCGGCAGCCGATCTAGCATTGTTACTCCGTGCAGGCTCGCTTACAGCACCCGTTACAATTGTACACGAACAAACAATAGGGCCAAGCCTCGGCAGTGAAAACATTAGTAATGGCTTAGCTGCGCTTATGTTAGGTATGGGTATTACCCTTGCATTTATGGCGCTTTGGTATCGCCGTTTAGGCCTTATTGCAAACGTAGCACTTATATTAAATTTAACGTCGCTTGTGGGCTTAATGTCATTATTACCAGGGGTTGTATTAACGCTGCCGGGTATTGCAGGCCTAGTACTAACCATAGGTATGGCGGTAGACACTAACGTAATAATATTTGAACGCATTAAAGAAGAACGCCGCCAAGGCCGTGCACCGTATCAGGCTATTCAAGAGGGGTATAAACAAGCCGCAAATACAATATTTGATGCCAATATAACCACCATGATAACCGCACTTATTTTATACGGCATAGGCTATGGGCCCGTTAAAGGTTTTGCCATTACACTCGCACTGGGGCTTTTAACGTCTGTATTTACAGGTGTGTACGTATCAAAAATATTAAGCCAAACGTTGTATTTAAAAATGGGTAAAAAAGCAGGAGTAAAAGCACATGCTTAATTATTTTTTAAAAGGTGAAAAGGGCACTCGTTTACGCTTTTCGGGCATGCTTTTAAGCGCCATCTTAGTGCTACTATCAGTATTTACGCTTATGCAAAAAGGGCTAAATTTCGGCCTGGATTTTACCGGCGGTTATTTAACTGAGTTTACAACCAACCAAAGTGTTGAACTAAAAGAGCTTCAATCGTTTATTGCTAAAAATCACAACGGTGATTTTGAGCTAACCGCGCAAGGTAATAGCCATTTTCAATTAAGAGAAGCGCCAAGCGCATCAACTACATCAACATCAACAACAGCTAATAGCCTTGATTGGCAAAGCGCCGTTACACAAAACGATGATATAAACGCACAGGTATTATCATCGGCCTATATTGGATCACAAGTGGGCGATGAGTTATTTGATCAAGGTTGTTTAGCCATGTTTGCTGCAATGATTGCGGTAATGCTTTACCTTGCAGTTCGCTTTGAATGGCGTCTAGCGGTTGGCTCTGTGGTTGCGCTAGTGCACGACTTAATACTTGTACTTGGGTTATTTTCACTATTACAAATTGAGTTTAATCTAACCGTGCTGGCAAGTTTACTGGCTATTATTGGTTACTCACTTAACGACTCAATAATAGTGGGAGATAGAGTACGCGAGCTTTTACGTGTTCAATCAAATAATGTACTTAGCCCAGCGACTATTATTAATAATGCGATTAAAAGTACGTTAACACGCACTTTAATAACGTCGGGTACCACACTTGCAACGGTTGCCAGCGTTTGGCTACTTGCAGGCGCACCACTGCAAGGCTTTGCTATTGCATTATTTACCGGCATCGTAGTGGGTACGTTCTCGTCTATTTGTATAGCGGCAACCTTGCCAGAACTATTGGGCTTAAGCGCTAAAAACTACGAAATTAAAGTAGATGCCCATACGCAAACATTATTAGATATGCCATAAGGTTTTTAATAAAGCACAGCAAAGAGCCGTACCAACCAATCAATGGCTCTTTGCTAGTTTAATGCTTATTAAAACCCCGCTAGTATTCCAACCAACCTTGCGGGGTTTAAAACAATGGTTTTAAGCCTCGCAAAAATGTTAAACTAGCTGCCTTATTTTTTACAGCCTGTATTGTATTAATCCCCATGAATAAAACCCACGTTATTGAACATCTTCGTTTTGCACTAGAAGCGCAGCTTACAACAGCAAAAGTGGCGGCAAAAACCGCGCACGACACCGCCACACATGAAGAAAACATAGCCGAAAATAAATACGATACCCTAGGGCTCGAAGCCGCTTATTTAGCACAAGGCCAAGCCCAGCGCGTAAACGATTGCTATAAAAGCATAGAATTGTTTGAGCCTGCCTTTAACGAAAAACCAACCGACAAAATAGCCGTCGGTTCGCTGATATGTTTAGAAGATGATAACGCAGCCCAAAAATGGTTTTATTTAGGCCCAGCCGCTGGTGGTTTAACCGTAAATGTTAAACAACATGCAATTGCTGTAGTCACACCCGGCGCACCAATGGGTAAGCAGTTACTAAATAAACAGATTGATGATGAAATTACGTTAACTATTGCAGGTAAAGTTCACGAATATGTGGTGGTAGAGATCTTATAAGGTTTTGTTTTTTAAGTGGACTGCCATCTAGCAAAGCCATGCCAACGTAATAATCGCTTATTTATATTCATAAATTAATTGTCGGATGGCATGGCTGTGCCATTTATCCAACCTACGTCAATGCTTTTATGGCGTAACGTGGTGTGTATGTAATATTTAAATGTAGGTCGGATAAGCGAAGCGCCATCCGACAAAGGTAAAATTGTCTCATAACATTATGAAAAGTCGTTTTGGTGTAAAACAACAAAGCCCATTTTATCACCAGGGTAATTATCTGTGTACATTGAAGTTATTTAGTGGAATTATTGGGCTAAGTAATTTAAGCCGTTTGGGGTGTTATAAACCCCAAAAGTGTTGTTCAATAAGGTTTTATGTTTGCAGGCGGGGTTATGAAGAATCCAACTAATAAGAATCATTTTAGCCCTACTTTCGCCAATCAAAACTGGACAAGCGAAAAGGAAGGTTGGCATTACAGTTATTATTACTTTTGCGAGAATAGACAATGTGTTGTAGAAGCGCATAAAGATAAAGGCAAAACGGTATGGGGTTTTAAATATAATTTATATTCACAATCTGTTGAAGATCGGCTTGATACTGAATTAGAAAACCAAGCCAGTTTGCTTTATGAAAAGCTGTTATTGAATGAGTTTTTGTCGCCAGATGAAAGAATGAAATGGGGACAGTTTATTATTACTCAGACTGTAAGGACTCCAAGTTATTTTAAATATAGGGATAAGTTAGAAGAATTGAACGGTGGTGACGAATCATATAAAGATAAAATAATTGGTTGCCAGTGGTGTGATGAAAACAAGTATATTGCAAATCGAAATTGGGTGATTCTTGAAGCCGCAGAGGATGATTACTTTGTACGAACTGATAACCCTGTTTATATGACTGGTTTTCTCAATAATCCAACTACGACCATATATTACCCCCTTAGTCCTAAAAAATGTTTTGTTGCTTGTTCATTTATTGAAAGTTTTTATATACCTAAAGGTATGGAAATGCCTCCACCTAAACAGGAACTTCACAAACTATCAAAAGGTGATACGTTTAAAATTAACTTTGACATCATAAGATCAACTTCTAATTCATTAATAGTCGCGAAAAGGAATAACGATTGGGCAACTAATCACATGAATCTACAGTTGCTCGGGGTAAACCCTCAAGTCCCATTTATGTTATCCACTGCGGATAATGCAATATCGGAATTAGAGCAAATGAATCGCATTATTAATTTAATGAGTATTACTGATAATGTTGAATATCCACAGAACAGAGAGTATGAATTAAAACCATTTTATGGTGTTGAGTTTTCGATGGGGATTAATCCTTTTTCAGTTTTTGGTGTTACAGATGAGAAATTACGAGAGTTACATCCTGGCATTGAAATATAACAACACGCCCTGAGGTGGACAGCAAGCGCTAAAACTCACTTTCCACCGCAAATTTTAACAGCGGTGATCTCTTACTTTTCAATGCAGTTAAGCACTGAATAACAGTGATACCCATCCTAATTACTAACACAATAAACGCCTATCTTTGTTCATAAACCTATTGTCGGATGGCATGGCTTCGCCATTTATCCGACCTACGTCAATGTTGTATATATCCTAAATTTACGCTTTATTTATCTAATAGGTATCAAATAATATAGTGGACATACAATGCAATATCGTCGGAATTATGTAAAAGGAGGGTCATATTTTTTTACTGTTAATTTGCTCGACCGTAATAAATCGTTGTTAGTTGAGCATATTGATTTGTTAAGAGAGTCTATCCGCGTTGTTAAATCACAAAGACCATTTTATATAGATGCATGGGTTGTGCTACCCGATCACCTTCATGCGGTTTTAACCCTACCAGATAACGATACGGATTATTCTGGGCGCTGGCGAGAAATTAAAAAGCGATTTTCAAAATCACTCCCAAAAACAGAGTTTTTAACTCAAACAAGAAAACGTAAAAATGAGCGCGGAATTTGGCAACGCCGTTTTTGGGAGCATACCATTAGGGATGATAATGATTATTGGCACCATGTTAACTATGTTCATTTTAATCCGTTAAAGCATGGTTTAGTTAGTCGAGTAGTTGATTGGCCTTATTCAAGTTTTCACAGAGCCGTAAAACAAGGGATTTATACGAACAATTGGTGCGGCGAAAAAATATAAATTATTCGTAGGTCGGATAAGCGAAGCGCCATCCGACAAAGGCATAGCAACATAATACACTTTAGCCTTGTATAAAAGTTTATTGTTGAATGAAATAACTTCGGCTTCTATTAAGCGTCGGATGGCATGGCTTCGCCATTTATCCGACCTACGAGTTAGCCTTTTTCACAAACTTTGCTGTCACCATCATTTCGCCAATACCTTCTACTTTGCAATCTAGTTCGTGATCTTTTTTATCAAGCACTCTTCTAACTACCGCTTTGGTGCCAATTTTAATTACTTGCGAGCTGCCTTTAATTTTTAAATCTTTGGCTACTGTCACTTTGTCGCCATCACTTAACACAGTGCCGTTGGCATCTTTTACTAAAATAGCGTCGTCATCGTTTGTATTATTCGGGTTCCACTCATGAGCGCACTCGGGGCAAATAAGCAGTTGTTGGTCTTCGTAAACGTATTCACATTGGCATTTTGGGCAAGCAGGTAGCGACATTTTTAAACTCTTATAAAGTACTGTTTTGCATATTTTAATCGGCATTAGATGGAAAATATAGTTAATCAATATTTTTCATCTTCACGCTAAAAATATCTCGTTTGTGCGTTTTAAAAAAAGGGCATATAAAGCACATGTCGCTTAAGCAATTTAAGCGCTAACTCGTACAGTAGGTACCTGTTAAAGCACCCATCGTATTAAGTGATTCGCGCAATGCCCACTTAGTACGATGGGTGTTTCTATTTATAATGCTTAGTAATGTTACTTAAGCATGCTTTTTATATTTTGACTTAACTAGGAAAAGTCGTGTTTAAAACCTTAATTGTGGTTGATAACAACGAGCAAACGCTTGCTCAATCGTTCGAAAATGTAATTACGTTTAATACCTACTTACGTGATTACCCAAAACAAAATGAACCAAAAACACGCATTATTAATCTGTGCGACTCAAGCCAATACTTGAGCAAAGGTTACTATTGCTCGTTACTTGCTGAGGCGCGCAAGCACCAAGTTTTGCCAAGTGTAAAAACAATAAACGCACTTCGTAGTGGCCAAGCCCCTATGTTAAATGTAGGCCAAATAGATGGCACACTTTACTTTGGTAATGCACTAAACGATTTACAATCAAAAGCGGCAAAGTCGGTATTTAAACAATACCCAGCACCTATTTTATTTGTTGATGAGCAAGGCTTATTACAACAAGGGTCGTTGTCGTCTTTAAATGAGCAGCAGTACAGCGACTTTGTTGCCAAGCTAGATAACTTTACTAAAACACAATGGCGAATTGGTTCGGTACAACGTCGTTTTAGATGGGACATGGCAATACTTGTTGATCATAACGAAAAAGTACCGCCGAGCGATAAAGACGCCATTGCACGCTTTATTAAAGCCGCCGCTAAACATGGGATTAATGCACAAGCCCTAAGCTTTGACGAAATTGACAATATAGCCCAGTTTGATGCGTTATTTATTCGCCAAACAACGGCGATTGACCATCTAACATATCGCCTTGCGAGCAAAGCGCAAAACCTTGGTTTAGTGGTTATTGACGATGCTGAGTCTATTTTACGTTGTTGTAATAAAGTGTATTTACACGATGCATTTAATTATCAAAAAGTGCCAAGTTTAAAAACGGTTGTAGTGGCTGATCAATCAAGTGAAACACTTGCGCAATTAGAAGATGCGTTTACGTATCCGCTTGTTTTAAAAATGCCAGAAGGGTCTTTCTCAAAAGGTGTTTATAAAGTGTCAAACCGTGATGAGCTTGAAGCTAAGCTTACAGAGTTGTTTGAATTTAGCGCATTAGTGCTCGCGCAAGAGTACATGTATACCGAATACGATTGGCGAGTGGGTGTGTTAAATGGCCGTGCTATTTATGCATGTCGTTATTTAATGGCGCGTAACCATTGGCAAATTTATAACCACGACGCTAAACGGTTTTTCTCAGGTGGTTTTGAAACATTGCCAACATTTGAGTTACCAAAAGCGGTGTTAGATGCAGCATTAAAAGCATGTAAAACAGTGGGTAGGGGTTTATATGGCGTAGATGTTAAAGAGCATCAAGGCAAAGCATACGTGCTTGAAGTAAACGACAACCCAAGTATTGATCACAAAGTAGAAGACGGCTATTTAGGCGATGAGCTATACATGATCATTATGGATGAGTTTAAACAACGCTTAGAAGCACGAGGCCGTGGATAATAACATGAGCAAGCTTGTTATTCGAAAGGCGCTTGGCAGTGATTTAAATGCACTGATTGACGTTGAAAACGCCTGCTTTAATAACGACAAACTTAGCCCGCGCAGTTTAAAGCGCTGGCTAAGTGCAAAACACGGTATTTTACTTGTTGCAGAGTATGGCGAGCAACTATGTGGTTATGGGCTTGTGTGGTGCCATAAAGGCACGCGTTTAGCGCGTTTATATTCGCTTGCTGTGCTACCCACAATGCAAGGTAAGGGCATTGCAAAAGCACTGCTTACTAGCCTTGAAAAAGAAACGAGTGAGCGCGCTCGTATTTACCTTCGTTTAGAGGTAGCAGTAAATAACGAAAGTGCAATTGGGCTTTATAAAAGTTTAGGTTACAGAGTGTTTGGCCAATACAGCGATTATTACGACGACCACAGTGACGCACTACGGATGCAAAAAAACATTCGACAAACGAGTGAGTTAAAAGTGGCGCGTTTAACGCCGTGGTATCAGCAAACTACCGAGTTTACGTGCGGACCTGCTGCGCTATTAATGGCTATGGGTGCACTTGAGCCGACTACTGAGCTTAACCAGTCACATGAGTTAGCACTCTGGCGTGAAGGTACCACTATTTTTATGACCTCGGGTCATGGTGGTTGCCATCCGTTTGGTTTGGCACTTGCCGCTAACAAGCGGGGTTTTAAAAGCGAGGTAATGGTTAATACCACAGAGCCTTTGTTTTTAGATGGCGTACGTAACGAGAACAAAAAAGTGGTACTTGCCACAGTGCATCAACAATTTGTAGATGGTATAGCGCAAGCAAACATACCGCTTACGCATAAAGATGTAGAGCTTGAGCATATTGAGCAGTGGTTAAGTAAAGGCTTTAGTGTGCTGTTATTAATTAGTACATACAGCTTTGATGGTAAAAAATCGCCACATTGGGTGTGTGTTACACACCTTGATGAGCACTGCGTGTATGTTCACGATCCGTTTTGTGAGCCCGGTAACGATAAACAACTCGCAATAGATTGCCAATATGTGCCTATTGCACGAAGTGATTTTAGTAAAATGTCAGCATTTGGTAGCCAGCGTTTACGAACGGCGGTGGCTATCGCTAATAAAAGATAGGTTAACAGTGACTTTTTTAGATTTAATTGATGTAGCCCCGTATTCGTGGGCGGCTATTGGTACTGCGGCTTTTTGCGGTGCCATTATTGGAATAGAGCGCCAATTGCGCGGCAAACCTGTAGGTATTCGTACCTCAGCGTTAATAACCTTGGGTACGTATTTGTTTTTATCCACTGCGTTTAATTTACAAGGGGATGTAATAGATCATTCTCGTGTAGTTGGGCAAATAATTACAGGTATTGGCTTTTTAGGGGCAGGCGTTATGCTTGCAAAAGATGGTGCGGTGGTTGGCGTTACATCAGCTGCAACCATTTGGGTGCTTGCATCAATAGGCGTTATGATAGCGACCGAAAACCTTGGCGCTGCAATAAAACTTTCGGTGCTGGTAGTGGGTATTTTATATGGTGTAGACGTACTTGAGGCTAAATTTAAAAGCTTAAGTAAAGGCGTACACACTAAAGTAAAAAACTATCAAAAGCGCTACTATCGAAAGGATTTTAACGAATCAGAACGCCACTAAAAGTGGCGTTTTTTAGTGCTATTTAAATAATTACATTTTGAACAAGTGCTATTAAATGACGACTAACCAAATAACTTTCGTCTAACTACTTTTCTATAACCACTAGGCGTTTGGCTTAATACTTTTTTAAACACGCGTGTTAAATGACCTTGGTCGTTATATCCCACTTCTAAAGCCACTTCTTGAATTGATAAATTTGATGATGCTAATAACTCCTTCGCACCCTCTACGCGTAATTGTTGCCAATACTCAATAGGGCTTTGATTGGTAGCAGCTCTAAAGCGACGTGTAAAAGTACGGTAGCTCAAGCTAAATTGGGCAGCGACTTCTTGAAGGTTTAACTCGGTGGCTAAATTTGTTTTTAGCCAAAACTGAATTTGCGCAATTAGCTCGTCGGGATGGCGGTCAACTGCGCCTTCTAAGTAGCGTTGATCTTCGTAGGGTTTACGTATTTCGTGCGAAAAGTTTCGCTCTACATGTTGAGCGGCGGCTTTTCCATAGTACTGACTAATAATATGTACGATCACATCTGCAAGGGCATTAAGGCTTGCTACGGTATACATGCGTTCTGACTGGGTTATAAAAAAGTCGGGTTTTAGGCGCACTAACGGGTAGTCGTGGCTAAATTGATTGGCGTAGTGCCAATGGGTGGTAGCAGGGTGCCCATCAAGTAAGCCAGCCTCAGCTAGTAAGCAGTTGCCAGTGCCTACACCAATTATATGGCTGCCTGCGCTAAAGCTCTCGCTTAGCCAGTCAACTACGTCTTGATTTGTACGCACCACTGGGCGCGGATTGCGCCAAATACCAGGCACTATAATTAAATCACTATAGGGCGCATTAGTTGTTATGCAATCAGGAATTATCGCAAGGCCTGCGCGAGTAGCTATAGATTCTGCATTTTTAGCCACTAAATTTATAGCAAGCGGTCTAAAGCCATGTTTATCAATATGGCCTTTAGCAAAGGCCTCGCCGGCTCTTAACATCTCAATTGGCAGCGTTAAACTAGTCACTAATAAATGCGGATAAACCGCTATAGCAATGTTTAGTGGTGGATTAGTGTGTTTGTCAGTCATATAAATGCTCCGACCAGTACATTTTGGCCTTTTGTGCTGAATATTTGGCTATTAAAGCACAATGCATAGTGCATAATCCATTTAAACTGGCTGTTCTTCTAATAACACGTTTTTTAAAGGTAAATTATGACTGCATTACCCGTTATAGTAGGCATGGGTGGTATTAACGCCGCTGGCCGTACTTCTTTTCATCAAGGTTATCGCCGTATCGTGTTAGATAGTTTAAACGCTCAAGATCGCAGTGAAACATTTTTAGGCCTCGCCACACTGATGAATCTAGTAAGCGTTGTAAACGGCCAATTACAAGATACACAAGGTAATAATGTTGAGCAAAGCGACATAGAAGCACGCTTTGGTGAGCAAATTATTGCTGGTACACTTATTCGTAAAATTGAAAAGGAACACTTTGATGCCGATGCCACACCGTGGCAGCAAAAAATGACACTAAGCGCATCAAGCGAAAACGCTATTGTGTTTGAAACGCGCGCTCGCGATTTACCAACGCCGGTTCCGGCGAGTTGGCAGGTTGAAGAACTTGAAGGCAAAAAAGTTAAAGTAACTATTGCCGCCGACATTGATGTAAAACACAACTCAACGCGTGATAACCCAATTAAATCTGCAGGGCAATTTCCAACTGGTTTTGATCCATCTGTTATGTATAACAGCCGTTATCAGCCACGTGGCCTACAAGCGACAATTTTTGCAGCGACCGATGCGATTAAATCAACAGGGCTTGATTGGCAGCATATTATGAATAGCGTAGAGCCAGATAAAATTGGTACCTATTCAGCATCGGTTATTGGCCAAATGGACGACAAAGGCCTTGGCGGTTTAGTAAAAGCGCGCCAACAAGGCGACCGTGTTAGCACTAAACAGTTAGCTCTGGGTTTAAATACCATGTCGACTGATTTTATTAACGCGTATGTTACTGGCAATGTGGGGACTACATTTTCGACCTCAGGAGCCTGTGCTACGTTTTTATATAACTTACGTGCAGCGGTTAACGATATACAGGCAGGGCGTACGCGTGTTGCAGTTGTAGCAAGTGTTGAGTGTGCTATTACACCAGAAGTGATTGAAGGCTTTGGTAACATGAGCGCACTTGCCAATGTTGAAGGTTTGCGCCGTTTAGATAACTTATCAAATGATGAAGAACCTGATTACCGTAAAAGCAGCCGTCCGTTTGGGGATAACTGTGGCTTTACATTAGGTGAAGGTGCACAAGTTGCGATTTTGATGGATGATGCCTTAGCTCTTGAGTTAGGCGCTGACATTATGGGCTCTGTACCTGATGTATTTGTTAATGCAGATGGCATAAAAAAATCAATTACGTCACCTGGTCCTGGTAACTATATCACCATGGCTAAATCGGCTGCTTTGGCAACGAGCCTTTTAGGCAAAGAAGCTTTGCAAGAACGTAGCTTTATTTTAGCGCATGGCTCAAGTACACCGTTAAACCGCGTAACAGAATCGTTGATATATCACAAAGTAGCACAAACATTTGCTATTGATAATTGGAAAGTGACAGCGCCAAAAGCTTATGTTGGACATACTATAGCTCCTGCAAGTGGCGATCAATTAGCGATAGCTCTAGGTGTATTTAGTCACAATATTATGCCGGGTATTACCACGATTGATAAAGTGGCTGACGATGTTTATACCGACCACCTTGATATTCGTAATAGCCATTACGAATGCGGTGAAATGGATATAGCTTTTATAAATTCAAAAGGCTTTGGCGGTAACAATGCAACCGCTGTCGCGCTTTCGCCAAAAGTGACAATGCAAATGCTCGCTAAGCGCCATGGCAATGAGGTTATGACTAGTTACGCGCAGAAAAATGTAGCAATTAAAGCTGCGCAGCAAACGTATAAAACGCAAGCCGATTTAGGCCAGTACGAGCTTATTTACCGCTTTGGCGACGGACTCATTGACGACAACGACATTGTAATTGACGAGCAAAGCATTCAGTTGCCAGGCTTTGAAAAAGCAATTACGTTTAGTACAACAAATTCCTATCAAGATATGTTTTAAGCACATATACTTGTTAGCAAGGCGCTTTTTAAGCGCCTTTTTTAATGTCTATTATTTGATGCTAACTTGTATAAACGCTATATATATTTAGCAATTAAGCTGTGCTTGTTATTTCGCTTCCAGCCAATATAGCGCTTAGCGAGTAGGGTTGTTAGGCCAATAACAACGCCTATAAATAAAAGTGTTGCCGTGTAACTCATGCCATAACCTTCAGGCAAGCCAACGAGAGTGTCGCCGTAAGTCATATCACTAAAGTTTAACCCTAAAGCAGGAATAAGTAGCCACGCAATAGCATGTAATAAATACAAGTGAATTAGGTATGAAAACATACTGGTTTTACCTAGCACTTGTAAAAAATTACGTGAAAAGTCAGTTTTAGCATGGCTTAAAAGCTTAAGGGCTATTAGCCCAATGCCAACGGTTAACAGCATAAACTGCAACGAAAGTGGGTATTTTGTTGGATTTAAAAACGACATAACTGTATCAAAAGTACTGCTATGGACAGTAAATATTGAAGTGTCGCCATACAAATTAAAACCACGAAGTAAAGTGTATAAAGCAAGGCAACTAGCACCTATTAATGCTGCATAGTTAATTACTTTTGCACTGTACTGCTGGCCTTTGTAATAAACACCAGCACAATAGGCCAATGCCATTAAGCCAATAATAGGGGCAACTGGGTAGGTTGTTCTAATTTTAAAATCAAAAGGGAGATCCAGTACATTTTTTTGATGTGCAATGGACCAAACAGTGTGTGCAAATGTATTAGGCTCAAAGCTTATACCATTAAACAGGTTATGTCCGAATACTAACAATAAGCCTGCTACAAAAACGGCATAGATGCCTAGTAAACGTAAAAGACCTAATATTACAAACCCCCAGCCGATTGCCCAAATAACTTGTGCGTATAGCATTGGGTATAATGGGTTAAAGCTCCAAGACCAAGAAACGATAGTAAATTCAAATAAAATTAGCACTAAGCCGCGAACAATCAAGCTCTGTGAAAATGCTTTAGTGGATGCGTATTTGTGCTCCGTTATAGCAGCCGATAGGCCCGCTAAAAATACAAAAAGTGGCGCGCAAAAATGGGATACAAAACGCGTAAAAAAAGTGAGTGCATCGGTACCGGGAATGGTCATCGGATCGGTTACCGAGTAGTTTAGGCAATAGTACATGCCATGGTCTATAACCATGAATATAATGATAATACCCCGAAGTAAATCAATATGATGTAATCGGGGGGTTAAAGCTGAGTCCGACATTTAGATTCAAAGCACGTTATAAAATTTGCGTGTATTATATGTTATATAGTATCAGTGTGCGAGTTCGGTTGCTCACTCCTCGACTGTGTATTAGCTTCATTAAAAGCTATTTAAACTTTTTAACGTACCTGAGCGTTATAAAGTTAATTACTGCAAGTAATATAGCTATTTCGTAACGGCTGTACGCAACAGCAATACCTATTAAGCCCATATTCCATATGCTTGCTGCAGTGGCTGTGCCGGATGTTGATTGGTTATTTTTTAAAATGGCGCCACCGCCGATAAATCCAATACCGGTAATGATCCCTTGCAATATTTTTGATTGTGCTTCTGCACCATCTAAAACCGACATAGCAATAAGTGCATACCCGCATGATGCAACTGCAACAAGCGGGAAGGTTCTAAGCCCTGCGCCATCATTACTACGCTCTCTGTCGTAAGCCATAGGTAGGGCAAGTATGTAAGCGATACCAAGATGAATTAAATTATCTATGATTTCGTTCCACTGCAAATCAATTTCCATTACTGTTCTCTGTTGATAAACTTTGTAAACAAATAGCAATCATTAGGCCAGTTATAAATTAATTTAAATTCAGTATCTTAAGGTTTTTAAATACAAAAAAGTTAACTAATAGAGAAACATTTACACAGCTATTTAACGCTTTTACACAACAATTTGATTGATCAAATTTGATCTGCGTACTAAAGGGACGTATTCTTTTCGGCAAACTTAAATACTGTTATGTGAACCTTTTGCCTCTAAATAACACGCCAACCAGACTCGAGAAAACAGCCTTAGTACTTTGCTTAAGTTTATCTGTTATTGCTTTTTTATTTCCACAATTATTAACTACAAGCTTACAGCCTATTATTAGTGAGTTATTAGGTTATTTAGGGTCGCCATTTTTTATATTAGTTAACCTGTTACTTTTTGCCGTTTTAGCTATTGCGATAAGTCCCTTAGGACAGCGTAAAATTGGAGGCGCACAAGCAAAGGTTGAGTTTGGCCTGTTTGGGTGGCTTTCTATGTTATTTGCAGCAGGTATGGGTTCTGGATTAATATTTTGGGGCGTTGCAGAGCCTGCTTTACATACGGTTAGCTCGCCATTAAAACAAAGCTTATATCCAAATACTCAAACAAGTGGTTTAGCGCTTACCTTAGTTAACTGGGGTGCACATGCGTGGGCACTTTATGCAGTATTTGGTTTGGTGCTAGGTGGGCTTACTAGCAATAGCGGTAAAGCGGGTGACATAAGTGCACCAGTAATGAGTGCTGTAAAAGGTTTAATAAATAGAGGCTGGCAACTAAAGCTAAGGTTTAGCATTAAGTTAATAGCCATATTGGCGATATTTTTTGGTGTTGTAGGCACTATTGCAAATTCAACTTTGCTACTGCGCAAGGGCCTCGAGCTAAAGTTAGGCGTAGAGTCAGTTTTACTTTCTGGCTTTATCATTATTAGCTTAATCGTTATTTTGTATACGGTATCGGCAACATTAGGGCTTAAAAAAGGCGTTCAAACGCTCAGTAAATTTAATGTACTTTTAGCTTTTATGCTTATTGTATGGCTATTAATTTTTGTGCCTATACAGCCAATTATAGATATAGCTTTGGGAGGCACATGGGATTACATTCAACTTATAACCACAGGCACATGGCAGTTTGAAAGCGTACTAAAAAAGCCTGAGTGGGCAAATGGCTGGACATACAATTACTATTTTTGGTGGTTAGCGTGGGGCCCGTTTGTTGGTGTGTTTTTAGCTAAAATAAGCCAAGGGCGCCCAGTTTGGCAATATATTGTTGGTGTTGTATTTGTACCAACCTTAGTGACCATTATTTGGTTTAGTGTGTTTTCGGGCTCTGCGATTGCGTGGGATCAAACGCATAATGCAGGTATTTTAGCGGCTATTAAAGCCGATTATACACAAGGGCTATTTGTATTTTTTGAGCAGCTAGGGTGGCAAGGTGGCTTATTAATTTGGTCAAGCTTATTACTGTTACTTATTTTTGTAGCAACTTCAGCGGATTCTGCCGTTTTAGTAATTCGTGAACTGAGTGGTGCAAATGAAGCTCAAACATGGAGCTTATATGCTTGGTCGTTTGCGTTAGGTTTATGCGCGTTTGTTTTGTTAGTGCAAAATAACGAACCGTTAAACAGAAGTGTTGCGATTATTGGCGCTTTGCCATTTTTAGTTATTTTTATTTTTCAGCTGGTGGGTTTTACAAAAGAGTTTATAAATGAGTTCAGGTAATCATGCCTACATATTTTTACAATGCTATTTTTAAAGTTGTATATAATTTAGGTAATGTTTTTGAACAGGATGAATCATGAGAACGCTAACTTTATTTTTATGTGTTATTTACCTAAGTGGCTGCACAGTTGCCGGCGCTATTATTGACGGCCAAGCACAGTCAAATGCACGTGATAATAAATATAATAATAGTCCTGCTCGTTCAGAGCCTTATAAAAATCCACTCGAACCTGTGCCTACAGATAAAAACGGATTTAACTTTACTGATATGGGATTAAAGATAGATTCGGCTCTTGTTAGCCTAGTGAAGGGGGAAAGCACTACAACGCAAGTATGTAGGCAGGTCACTAAAAGTCTAAAAGAGTGTGTAGAAGTAGAAAAGTCATCTCTACACACTAATGAGTCTAAGCAGTTAAAAACTGATGATGAAATAATAAGTGTTGGTCAATAAAACTACTTATAAAAAAGTAACTATGATCGTAACCTTCTTGCATCTCCAGTGTTAGCGGGTAGCTCTTTTCGTTAGCAACAGCCACTAAGTTTTGTGGTTTAAGTTGCTCCTCTAAAAAACCATCAGCATCGCCTTGAGTAGTCAGCATCGGTAAGTAATCAGTTTGTTTGGCTTTTTTCATCAGCTCGCACGTGTCGTACTGTGCCCAAAGCGATTTATCACTGCCCAAATACCCTGTAAATGCTTTTTCGCCCCACGGACAGTTTATTGGGTTAACGATAGGGCTAAACGCAGATGCACTAACGTATGCTTTAGGGTTTTTAAGCGCGACCATTAATGCACCGTGCCCGCCCATGGAGTGACCACTAATTGCCTTTGTGCTTGTGACGGGAAAGTGTTGTTCAATAAGAGCCGGTAACTCACTAACAACATAATCGTACATATTAAAATGGGTGTTGTAAGGAGCTTGCGTTGCATTCACGTAAAAGCCAGCACCTTGTGCAAAATCGTAAGCGTCTTCATTGGGTACATCTTCGCCGCGCGGGCTGGTATCAGGCGCTACAATTGCAATACCCAGCTCTGCTGCTTTTTTAAACGCGCCTGCTTTTTGCATAAAGTTTTCGTCAGTACAGGTTAAACCTGATAACCAATAAAGCACAGGTACTTTGTTTGCCTCACTTGCACCAGGCGGTAAAAATACGGCAAAGCGCATAGTGCAATGTGTACTTGTTGCAGCGTGAGTATATTGTTTATGCCAACCGCCAGACACTTTTACACTTGAGATATTTTCTAACATACTTAATCCTTAAAAGCCGTAAACTTAAAAGTATTACGGCTTATTATTAAACGTATTTAAGCAAATATTAGTAATGAATTACCGTACGAATGCTTTTACCTTCGTGCATTAAATCAAATGCTTCGTTAATATCTTCAAGGCCCATTGTATGGGTAATAAAGTCGTTAAGAGCAAATTCGCCAGCCATATAACGTTCTACTATTTCAGGTAGTTGCGAGCGACCTTTAACGCCACCAAATGCGCTACCACGCCATACACGCCCAGTTACCAGTTGGAACGGACGGGTTGATATTTCCTGGCCAGCACCGGCTACGCCAATAATTACCGACTCACCCCAACCTTTATGACAACACTCAAGCGCAGAGCGCATTACATCAACATTACCAATACATTCAAACGAGTAGTCAACACCACCGTCGGTCATTTCAACAATAACTTCTTGAATTGGCCTATCAAAATCTTTTGGATTAATTAAATCAGTTGCACCAAGTTTTGTTGCTAAATCGAATTTAGTGGTGTTTATATCAACACCAATAATACGACCCGCACCTGCCATTTTTGCGCCAATAATGGCTGATAAACCAATACCACCAAGACCAAAAATTGCTACTGTGTCGCCAGGTTTTACGTTTGCAGTGTTTGTTACTGCACCCATGCCTGTTGTAACACCACAACCTAGTAAACAAATCTCTTCTAAAGAGGCTTCTTTATTTACTTTGGCTAATGAAATTTCTGGAAGTACTGTGTACTCAGAAAACGTTGAGCAACCCATGTAGTGGTATATAGGTTGGCCGTTTTTAAAAAAGCGTGTTGTGCCGTCTGGCATAAGGCCTTTACCTTGTGTTTCGCGCACAGCAGAACATAGGTTAGTTTTACCTGAAGTACACATTTTACACACGCCACATTCAGCCGTGTATAGAGGAATAACATGATCCCCAACTTCAACACTGGTTACGCCTTCGCCAATTGCGTATACAACGCCTGCGCCTTCATGGCCTAAAATAGCAGGAAATATGCCCTCAGGATCTTGGCCCGATAATGTAAATGCATCGGTATGACATACACCAGTAGCGGTAATTTTTACCATTACTTCGCCTTTTTTAGGCATCATCACATCAACTTCTTCAACACTAAGTGGTTGATTAGGACCCCAAGCAATGGCAGCTTTTGATTTAATAAATTCAGACATGTGTTTATCCTTTGTAGTGGTTAGATAATAATTGTAGACCCAATTTGCTTGGGCAATGTGGCTATTGTATTTGTTTCTCAAACAATGATAATCTCTGATTTATTAAAACACTTTTACAGTATGGTAATAATGGCGCGTTGGGATGGGATAGATGAGTTTATAGCGGTAGGTGAAGAGGGCAGTTTTACCGCAGCGGCTAAAACGCTTGGGCTGTCGGTTGCGCATATTAGCCGACATGTAACAGCGCTTGAGCAACGTTTAAATACTCAACTTTTAACCCGTACAACCCGTAAAGTCGTTTTGACTAAAGAGGGTGAAGCGTATTTACATCAAATAAAGCACTTACAGTATGCAATGGATGAAGCAACGCAAGGTCTTGCCACGCACCAAACTACACCAAAGGGTAAAATTAAACTCACGGCTCCGGTTATGTACGGGGAAACGTTCATAATGCCTTTAGTGAATAACTTTATGTATGACCATCCTGAGGTAGAAGTTGTTGCCACATTAAGTAACGAGCAAGAAAACTTGCTAGAAGGCGGCTTTGATTTAGCAATAAGGTTAGGGCATCTAAAAGATTCAAGCTTAAAAGCTCGCAGGTTAAGTGCAAGGCGCTTTATTATGTGTGCTGCGCCTGAATATTTAAGGCGTTTTGGCGAGCCTCATACTTTAGGTGAATTAAATAATCATCAATGCTTAGTTGGTAATAGTAGTTATTGGCGCGTAAACGAAAACAATCGTGATAAGCACATTAAAATTGCGGGCCGCTTGCAGTGTAATAGCGGTTGGGCACTGGTAGATGGTGCAAAAAAAGGGTTGGGTATTGTACAGTTACCCGACTACTACATTGGCAACGAAATTTCTTCTGGCGAATTAGTTCCTATTCTAACGGCTTATCAACCACAGCAAGAGGGCGTATGGGGCGTGTATCCACCAAGGCAGTTTGTGGCCACTAATGTACGCGTATTACTCGATTATTTAGTCGCAGGACTTAAAGCTTAACCGCGAGTTAATGGTTAAATACATATTGCTTTAAATATAGCCAAGTATCAGATTTTTAAATTATTTCTTACATTTTACGTCATACCCAAAGGCACTTTTTTCGTGCTACTATTGCTCAATACTTTTAGGATAAGTGTTAAAAATAATATGTTTCAACCGGTTAGCTTATTTATAGGGCTTAGATATAGTCGCTCCTCTAAGGGAAATGCGTTTATATCGTTTATATCGTTTTTTTCTATCGCCGGTATTGCTATTGGTTTAATGGCTTTATTTACGGTCAGCAGTGTAATGAATGGCTTTGAAAATAGCTTAAAAACGAACATGTTAGGGCTTATTCCTCATGTTGAAATAAAAGCGGAAGCACATACTGCTGCACAAATGAATACCCTAAAAACCGACCTCGAACAATCTCCCTATGTTGACCATGTAAGCTTATATCGCCACGGCGAAGCTATTTTACAAACTAATAAAGATTTACACGGTGTTTTATTGCAGGGCCTTTATGACGATAACGGGTCTTTATATAAAATAACCGACAAAATAGTGCAAGGCGATTGGAAAACTGTACTTAACAAAAACTACAGTATTGCAATAAGCCGTTATTTGAGCCGTAAATTAGGCGTTAGCGTGGGTGATAAGCTGCGCGTTATTATGCCTAATGCTTCAACATATACACCTCTTGGGCGAGTACCTAGCCAGCGTTTATTTAAAGTTGCCGCAATATACGAAACCGGCTCTGAAATCGATATGGCACTTGCGTTTACCAGTGGCGCTTCGCTGCAACGCGTGCTTAAGCTTGATAAAAATACCGCCCCTAATTTAAGTATCTCGTTGCACGAACCGTTCGAGCTAGATGAATTTATTGAAGCCAGCCAGCTTATTTTAAATGATCATAATTATAGTGATTGGCGCAGTACTCAAGGGACTTTATTTGCAGCCGTTGCTATGGAAAAGCGCATTATGTCGATGTTGCTTGCGCTTATTGTATTGGTGGCGGTGTTTAATATTGTATCGGCATTAACCATGATGGTGAGTGAAAAACAAGGTGAAGTGGCCATACTTCAAACGCTAGGTTTAACACCTTCCCAAGTTCAAAAGGTATTTATGGTGCAAGGCTTATATAACGGCGTAATAGGTACTGCAATAGGTGCGTTTTTAGGTGTTATATTTAGTTTGTATATAAATGAGTTACTTGCATTAGTAGGTTTAAACTTACTTGCAGGTATAGAGCTTCCGGTAAAATTTGATATTTTGAGTTTAGTAATAATAGCGTTTGCCAGTATTACTATGAGCTTTTTAGCTACCTTATATCCTGCGCGTAAAGCCGCAAAAGTAAAACCAGCAGAGGTATTACGTTATGAATGATTTAGTTATTAGTTGTGAAAATTTAAGTAAAATTTATCAAGACGGCAACAACCAAGTCGAAGTATTAAAAGGCGTTGATTTAGCTTTGCAGCAAGGCGAAATGCTCGCGATTGTGGGTAGCTCAGGCTCTGGTAAAAGTACGCTTTTACATATACTTGGTACATTAGATACCGCAAGTTCGGGTAGCGCTAAAATAAAAAACCAAGAAGTTGCCAAGCTTTCGCGAACAGAGCAAGCCGCATTTAGAAACCAAAACTTAGGGTTTATCTATCAATTTCATCATTTATTAATGGAGTTTAGCGCGGTAGAAAACGTAGCTATGCCATTATTAATTAAAGGCTTAAGTGCAAAAGAGGCTAAAGTACAAGCCCTCGATATGCTCGAAAAAGTAGGCCTTGCACATCGCAGCTCACATAAACCGTCTGCACTTTCTGGTGGAGAGCGCCAACGCGTGGCAATAGCCCGTGCACTGGTTACTAAACCTGCGCTTGTGCTTGCTGATGAGCCAACCGGTAATTTAGATAAACAAAATGCGATTAAAATTTACGATCTAATTAACGAGCTAAACCAAAGTTTAAACACCAGTTTTGTAGTGGTTACACACGACTTAGAACTTGCCGATAAGCTGGGTAAAATAGCGTATTTAGATGATGGAAAACTAGCCATTAAAGAGTCGCAGCATGTTGCTTAGTGCATTTTTAAGTAAACGCTTTAGAGCTTACTCAGGCCATAAAGACGAAAAAAACGGCTTTGTTAGTTTTATCGCTAAAGCGTCAACCATTGGTATTTTATTAGGGGTTGCGGTTTTAATAGTGGCGCTGTCGGTAATTAATGGATTTGAGCAGCAACTAGTACACCGTTTGCTAAGCGTGGTACCGCAGGTTGAATATGTAGCACCAAGTAGGCCTATTGCAAATTGGTCGCAAAAAGTTAAGGATTTACAAACACAACCGCATGTAACAGGGGCTGCGCCATTTATTGCTGTCAATGGTATGGCGCAATATAAAAGCCAGTTAAAAGCGGTTGAAATTCGTGGTGTAGAGCCATCGCTCGAGAGTAATGTATCGGCGGTAAACCAGTTTACCAGCGGTAAATTAGTGAGCCAGTTAGGCCTTGATGACGTTATTTTAGGCAAGCAAATAGTAAAACAGTTAGATGCCAAAGTCGGCGATAATATTACGTTGCTAATTCCCCAAATAAGCCAAAAAGGTAAGTCATTATTAGCACCTAAACGCGTAACACTTAACCTTGCGGGCGTTATAGAAATGGGCGGCCCAATTGATAGTACCGCTGCGTTTATCCACCTTAACAAGGCGCAGCAAGCATTAGGTTACGACGATACTCAAGTAACAGGGCTACGATTAAGCGTTGATGATGTGTTTTCGGCGCATCAAATAGCGCTAAAAGTGGGCCAAACTATTGATGACTATGTGTATATTTCTAGCTGGTTTAGAACGCAAGGCAGCCTGTATCAAGATATTCAAATGGTACGTACCATTGTTTATATTGTGGTGTTTTTAATTATTGCGGTAGCTAGTTTTAATATTGTGTCGTCTTTGGTGATGGAAGTGCGCGAAAAACAAGGCAATATTGCTATTTTAAAAACCATGGGCGCAAAAGACAGTACTATTTTAGCCACCTTTGTAATGCAGGGCTTAATGCAAGCATTTGTAGGAGTCGCGCTCGGGACATTAATTGGAGTGGTATTGGCGCTTAACATAAGCGAGCTATTTACCTGGATAAGCCAATTATTTGGTGCTAACCCGCTTGAAGGTGTTTATTTTATAGAGTTTTTACCAAGTAAATTAGCACTTGAAGACATTGGTATTACAGTGATTGTTACGTTTGTGCTAGCGATACTTGCCACTATTTATCCTGCATGGCAAGCAACGCGCGTAGATCCTGCCAAGGTGCTAGGTAACTAGGTATAAGAAGCTTAAATAAAAATTAATAGGGTGGTATTAGTAAACCTGTTAAACTAGGTGCTTATTTAAAATTAAGCAATAACTGCTTGGTTGCTATACCTCACTTTGGGATTTACTTTGACTAATAACGATATTTTACGCCGCATTCGCTACACTTTTAACTTAACTGATACTGCTATGGTCAATGTTTTTGCATCAGCAGAGCATACTGTTACCAAAGAGCAAGTAATTGCATGGTTAACTAAAGAAGGTGAAGAGGCTTTTACCCCAATAAGTGATACTGAGTTTGCTAGCTTTTTAAATGGGTTTATTAACACCCAACGTGGCAAACGCGAAGGTGAGCAACCAGAGCCTGAGAAAAAGCTAAATAACAATATTATCTTCATGAAGCTGCGTATTGCTTTAAACATGAAAGCAGAAGATGTTATTGCAACACTGGCACTTGTTGATTTTGACTTAAGCAAACATGAGTTAAGTGCATTTTCTCGTAAAGTAGACAACAAACATTACCGTGTTTGTAACGATCAAATACTACGCTTGTTTTTAACTGGTGTTCAAAAGCAGCACCGTCCAGAAGAATCTGCTGAGTAACTGGTTTTAGCTAATCAGCTTTTAGTTAATGGGTTTTGCGAGCGCAATGCAGTATAAAGCCCATTAATTGTTATATTTTTAAACAAACCCACACCTAACCTAACACTTCTAAAATTCCCTTTTAAAAACATTACAGTTTAGCCTTGCACAAATCTTTACGTGTAACTGTGAATTTAAATTCATCTTTAATAAATAAAAATCAAACTTCCAATTAAAAATAATTCAAGTGCTGCACGTTAAATATCTTAACTTTCCATGCTAAGGTAGCAGTTAATCATATTAAATTAAGACTTTAAAGCATGAATCATAAACTTGATCACGTTTATTTTAACATTTGATAAATACTTTTATTATTAACGCGGAAGAATAATTATGAATTATATCCATAGCACAATTGCACAATTAAAAAATAGTAGTCCTGCACAATGCGAGTTTTATCAAGCTGTTGAAGAAGTACTTGAATCACTCGAACCTATCTTAGAAAACTCAGAAAAATACAAAAAAAATGCCATTATTCAACGCTTAGTTGAGCCTGAACGTCAAATTATGTTTAGAGTTCCTTGGGTTGATGACGAAGGTAATATTCAGGTGAACAAAGGCTACAGAATTGAGTTTAATTCTGCACTTGGCCCCTACAAAGGTGGTTTACGTTTTCACCCCAGTGTAAACGCCAGCATCATTAAATTTTTAGGTTTTGAGCAAATATTTAAAAACGCTTTAACGGGTTTACCAATCGGTGGCGGTAAGGGTGGGGCAAACTTTGATCCAAAAGGTCGATCGGACGCTGAAATAATGCGTTTTTGTCAATCATTTATGAGCGAGCTCTATCGCCATATTGGCCCTACAACCGATGTACCCGCTGGAGATATAGGTGTAGGCGCGAGAGAAATAGGTTACTTGTTTGGTCAATATAAACGTTTAACTGGTCGCTATGAAGGTGTATTAACAGGCAAAAGCTTGTTATGGGGCGGATCGCTAGTACGCAAAGAAGCAACGGGTTATGGCGCCGTTTATTTTGCTGACTACATGCTACAAGCACGCGGCGATAGCCTACAAGGTAAGCGCTGTTTAGTCTCAGGCGCAGGTAATGTTGCTATTTATGCTATGGAAAAACTTTATCAAATGGGGGCAACACCAGTAAGTTGCAGCGACTCTCGTGGCACTGTGTATCATGAGTCGGGTATAGATTTAGACCTTATTAAGTGTTTAAAAGAGCAATCGCGTGATTGTTTAAGTGCATACAAACAAACTCACCCCGATGCTATTTATATTGCTGTAAATGACTACCCTAAAGATGGGCATGCTGTTTGGCGATTTAACGCAGACGCTGCTTTTCCATGCGCCACACAAAATGAATTAACACAGGGCGATGCAAACGCATTATTAACCGGCGGCTGCTTATTAGTAAGTGAAGGCGCAAATATGCCTTCTACAAAAGAGGCTATTGAGAGCTTTATTGCTGCAAAAATTGCGTATGGGCCAGGTAAAGCCGCAAATGCTGGCGGCGTTGCAACAAGCCAATTAGAAATGGCACAAAATGCGAGTATGCAAAGCTGGACCTTTGAAGAGGTTGACGAAAAGCTAAAGCAAATTATGAAAAATATATTTGTGACAGCCAACGACACCGCAATAGAGTTTGGTAAGCCAGGAAACCTTTTATTAGGTGCTAATATTGCAGGCTTTAGGCGCGTCGCCGATGCAATGATTGAGCAAGGCGTAGTATAAAAAACACGATTAAATGCCAAATCTAGCCATAAATTTATACCTAATTGTGGCTAGATTTAGTTATAAATGTGATTAGTTAATTATAACTCTATAAAGCTGAGCTATAACAGCGTAGGATCAACTTACTTTCGAATGAAAAATAGGTTTGCACCTTAGTGCATTAACACAAAAATTTATGCAAACAACTGCAAAAGCATCACTTCCAAACGCCTTACTTATTTCTATTAGCACACCACAGTTTAAAGGAGACGAAGCTACAGAGT
The DNA here is from genome assembly GCF_015864485.1 of Pseudoalteromonas sp. SWN166. Lineage (NCBI taxonomy): Bacteria > Pseudomonadati > Pseudomonadota > Gammaproteobacteria > Alteromonadales > Pseudoalteromonadaceae > Pseudoalteromonas > Pseudoalteromonas sp. SWN166. The sequence continues at coordinate 114,242 of NZ_JADYXB010000005.1, read as the reverse complement.
CGCTTGCAGAACTTGCGCGCTTGGTGACTACTTTAGGGTTTAAAGTAGTAGGTACTCAATCGCAAAAGCAAAGTTCTACCCAAAAGGTTAATGTACTTGGCTCAGGCAAACTAGCAGAAATAGCGCACCTTACTGGTAATAAAGGGTCTGCTGCAGAAGAGCAAGAGGATGAAAATGTTCTTGATGACGATCCATTATCCGACATGCCGTCAGAAATCCCATCAGACGATTTAGATTTTGCTTGTGCCGATGTTGTAGTTTTTGACTGCGATTTAACGCCTTCTCAACTACGTAATGTTGAGAACCAGTTAGGTGTAGAAGTATTTGACCGTACCGGCATAATTATTGAAATATTTAGCCGCCATGCGCGAACTAAAACTGCAAAATTACAAGTTGAAATTGCTCGTCTTAATTATGTAGCGCCTCGACTTCGTGAAACATCAACCGGTGATAAAGAACGCCAAATGGGTAAAGGTGCGGGTGAAACCACACTTGAGCTAAATCGCCGTAAAGTACGTGACCAGCTAGCAGAATTAAAGCGCGAACTTGTTAGTGTTCAAGATGTAATGATGGACAGACGAACGCAGCGCTCTGAGCTATTTTCAGTGGCTTTAATTGGTTATACCAATGCCGGTAAGTCATCAATGATGCGTGCTATTACTGGCAGTGATGTAGAGGGCGAAAATAAGCTTTTTGCTACGCTAGATACTACAGTTCGTGCGTTATATCCCATTACGCAGCCTCGTATACTCGTATCGGATACAGTTGGTTTTATTAAAAAGTTACCTCACGATTTGGTTGCTTCGTTTCACTCAACGCTCGCTGAAGCACATGATGCGTCGCTACTTTTGTATGTTGTTGATGCGTCAGACCCTTCTTTTCGCTCGCAACTTGAAGTAGTACATAAAGTATTGGCAGAAGTCGGTGTTGAAGGCAGCAAAAAATTATTAGTGCTGAATAAATCAGACCAATTAAGTACTGAGCAACAGCAATCGCTGATGGAAGAATTTCCTGATGCGATGATGACCTCTACTCGTAACCCTGACGACATTAGTAAACTGCATAAATATATTGTTGATATTGCTCAAGAGGACATGATTGAAGAAGACGTTATTATACCGTACACCGCTAAAGGTATAGTAGGCGAAATTCGATCAAGTATGAGTGTGGTTAAAGAAGAGTATGAATATAGCCATATTAAATTAACAGTACGCTCAAGTGCGATTGATTTAGAACGTTTAAAAAAGAGAATGTTAGATTTATAATAAGTCCAGCACACAAAAAGCACAGCCAATTGGCTGTGCTTTTTAATCGTTGCTGAGGTAGATTTATTATTCAGAGCTCAGGCTTTTGTAGAGAAAAAATTAGGAGAAGGCTTTGTCGCTTAGCTCTTCTTGCATTTGCTCTCGCATTTTAAATTTTTGCAGTTTACCTGTTACTGTCATTGGGTAGTTTTCTACAAAGCGGATATGTCGTGGCATTTTAAAGTAGGCTAGTTTGTCTTTTAAAAACTCACGAATTGCTTGCTCATCAAGCACTGCATCTTCTTTTGGTTGGATCCAAGCGCACACTTCCTCGGCATACCTTTCATCTGTTATACCAAATATGGCAGCATCTTGAATACCCGGGTAGGTGTAAAGCACTTCTTCTATTTCGCGCGGGTAAATGTTTTCGCCGCCGCGAATAATCATATCCTTAATACGGCCGACTATGGTGACAAACCCTTCAGTATCCATTACACCTAAATCGCCAGAGTGCAGCCAACCGCTGTCATCTATTGTGGCTTTTGTTTTAGATTCGTCATTCCAATAGCAGCGCATTATACCTGCACCTTTACTACACACCTCTCCAGGTTGACCAATTTGTTGAATGTTACCCAATTCGTCAATAATTTTAACCTCGGTATGCGCAAGCGCACGGCCAACGGTCGTTACTTGACGTTCTATTGATGAATCTGTTTCGGTAATGTTGTTTATGGGGCTGCACTCAGTTTGCCCGTAAGCAATGAGCACTTGATGCATGTTCATTTGTGTTTGCACTTTTCGCATTACTTGCTCAGGGCACGTTGAACCGGCCATTACACCTGTGCGCAAAGTACTTAGGTCGTAATCGTTAAAGTTACTTAGTTCAAGCTCACTAATAAACATAGTAGGTACACCATGCAGCGCTGTACAGCCTTCTTGTTGCACGACATCAAGGGTAGTTTTTGCATCAAACGAATCACCTGGGTAAATGGCTGCAGCACCTTTACTAACACATAATAAGCTACCTAGTACCATAGCAAAGCAATGATACAGCGGGATCGGAATGCATAATTTATCATCGCTTGTAAAGTGCATAGACTCAGCAACAAATAACGCATTATTTAAAATGTTTTTATGTGTAAGCGTTGCGCCTTTTGGGTTGCCTGTTGTGCCTGATGTAAATTGGATATTAATATCTTGCTCTGCATTTAAGTTTGCACCTATTGCTTTTAATTCAAGCTCATGTGCCGATGTTGGCAAGTTAATAACATCATTAAACGCATGCATACCAGGAGATTCTTCATCACCGATACGAATTATATTTTTAAGAGTAGGCAGTGCTTTTAAATTAAGTTTGTTTTTATCGCAACTTGCAAGTTCTGGAGCCAAACTATTAAGCATTTCTAAATAATCACTCCCTTTGAAGTTTGATGCTGTGATTAAAGTTGAACATTCAACACTATTTAAAGCGTATTGTAATTCGTTAGGGCGATATGCAGGGTTAATACACACCATTATTGCGCCAATTTTAGCTGTTGCAAACTGGGTTAAGCACCATTCAATATTATTGGGAGACCAAATACCAACGCGCTCTCCTGGTTTTACACCAAGGGCCAGTAAGCCCATAGCAAGTTGATTAACTTCTTTTTGAAACTCTTTATATGTTAAACGAATATCTTGATGATGAACGACAACGGCTAAAGCCTCTGGGTTTTTGTCGACAATAAAGTCAAAGTACTCGCCAATGGTTGAATTTGTTAAAGGTGTGCTTTGTATACCTTTAAAATAGCTTTGCGATAACGGTAAGTGATTTATTTGTTCTACTTCTTTTACCGCAATAGTGTGTGTGTGCATTGCTCTCTCCATGAAAATGTGTGTGAGTTATGTAAACTACAAAGTTAAAATAAACACATATTGTCGACAAAGAGAAGAGTGGTTAGACTAATGTATTATACCAACCTGCATAAATCTTTGATCAATTTAACGAATTAAATTGCACTATAACGTCGTTAAAAATTTTTTATTTAGAACAACTAGAGCGTGTTGACCGTTCGTGATTGATTTTACAGCAGATTGTTTGGTATTTAGGCAAGGCAGAGCCTATGCAGTGTGGTTATTCCCCATAAATAGGCGATAACGCAGCATAAATGCCAAACATGCTCTGTNAGGCGATAACGCAGCATAAATGCCAAACATGCTCTGTCCTTTGGGTTCTTTCTAGGGACGATTAACTCTTTGTTGCTCGGTTTTTACTTAGCCCACTAGGTTACAAACCTCGCGCCGCGATTAAATCGCCCCTAGATTGAACAAATTTCAATCCACAAAGATCAACACGCCCTAGATACAAAAATTTTTGCCTAGTTCTAGCGTAATTTTCTTAACGTTAAATAGACCCCGTATATAAGCAGGTTGGTATGAGTACCTTTATAAAATCTAATCATGTTTTTTAGATACAAAAAAACGCGTCTTACAAAGTAAGTACGCGTTTTTAAACGAGCAATGAGTTTACATTTCGTCGCTGCGGTATGTTTTTTTCATTATATAAACGTAGGCATTTACAAATGCATTTTCTTGGTACTTTTTAAGACCCGTTTCTTCAAAATCAATAGGAATAGGATTACGCTTTACCTGTTCTTTAATTTCTGTTGTGGTAAATAAACGTACATCTAAATTGTCGATTAATTGAATCGCGGTTTCCATTTTGAATCCTTTTGCGCTGCCAGCAAATTTACCTTTTGGCTGACGCTCACGAATTGCAACAGAATCAATTTGGTAGTCTTGCATTAGTTTTGCAAAATCAAATTGAAATTTACGCATTACTTCAGTGTCGTTACCGTTACCTAAGGTAAAGCGTGTTTGGCGCACATCGCGAATATCAAATACGTCATTATCTTTACTTAAAATACAAAGTAGTACATCACTACCGGTAATTTCTACACCACATGTTCTCATGTCTATTCTCTAAAATTACTTAATTACGCAGTATTATACGCAACGTACATTAAAATGCGAGTACAGGTATAGCTGTAGGCGCGTAATTAGCGCGTTGATGCTTTTATATTTTAATTAAATGATTTTTTTTGCACTAAAAGCTACATTTTGTGCTCAAAATGGGTGGATTTCACCCCTTTAAACTTGTAATTAAATGCACAGCACGCGACAATATATGCTTGTAGTTGAATAGACTCGTCATCTACATTAATTAGTCAATGCTTATTCGTAAAAGCGTTGTCGAGCCATTCTCATTTAATTTAATAAAAATACACGTGATACATTGTAGGTGTCACCACTGTAGTAAGGATTTATAATGCCAGTTATTACTCTTCCAGACGGAAGTCAACGTAGTTTTGAAAACCCTGTAAGCACGCTTGATGTTGCAAACGATATTGGTCCTGGTTTAGCTAAAGCGACCATTGCCGGTCGTGTTAATGGCGACCGTGTTGATGCATGTGATAAAATTTGTGAAGATTCTCGCCTTGAGATCATCACCGCAAAAGACGATGACGGCCTTGAAATTATTCGTCACTCTTGTGCTCACTTAATTGGTCATGCAGTTAAGCAACTTTTCCCAGACGCAAAAATGGCAATTGGTCCTACTATTGATAACGGTTTTTACTACGATATCGATATGGAACATTCATTATCACAAGATGATCTTGAAGCAATTGAAAAGCGTATGTTGCAACTAGCTAAAACAAACTACGACGTAGTGAAAAAAACAGTAAGCTGGCAAGAAGCACGCGATACATTTGAAGCGCGTGGCGAAACATACAAAATAGAAATTTTGGACGAAAACATTGCTAAAGATGACCGTCCAGGGTTATATCATCACGAAGAATATGTAGACATGTGTCGTGGACCTCACGTTCCTAACATGAAATTTTGCCAAAACTTCAAAATAATGAAAGTGGCAGGTGCATATTGGCGTGGTGATTCAGACAACAAAATGCTACAACGTATTTACGGCACAGCGTGGGGCGATAAAAAGCAACTTAAAGCGTATTTAAAACGCCTTGAAGAAGCTGAAAAACGCGATCACCGTCGTATTGGTAAAGCGCTTGATTTATGGCATTGGCAAGAAGAAGCGCCAGGCATGGTATTTTGGCACAACGATGGTTGGAGCATTTACCGCGAGCTTGAAGAATTTGTACGTGAAAAATTACGCGAATATGAGTACGAAGAAGTAAAAGGTCCTATGATGATGGACCGTTCACTTTGGGAAAAATCAGGTCACTGGGAAAAGTATTCAGAAGCAATGTTTACCACTGAGTCTGAAAAGCGTGAATACGCAATCAAACCAATGAACTGCCCAGGACACGTGCAAATCTTTAACCAAGGTTTAAAATCGTACCGTGATTTACCACTTCGTATGGCTGAATTTGGCTGTTGTCACCGTAATGAGCCATCAGGCGCATTACACGGCTTAATGCGTGTACGTGGCTTCACACAAGATGACGCTCACATTTTCTGTACCGAAGAGCAGATAATGGACGAAGTTTCAGCGTGTATTAAGATGGTTTATGATACATATGAGACATTCGGGTTTGAGAAGATTGTAGTTAAGCTTTCAACTCGTCCAGAACAACGCATTGGTGAAGACCATATGTGGGATAAAGCAGAGCTTGCTTTAGCCGAAGCACTTAAGCTAAATGATATTGAATTTGATTATCTTCCGGGCGAAGGCGCATTTTACGGTCCGAAAATTGAATTTACTTTGTACGATTGTTTAGACAGAGCGTGGCAGTGTGGTACAGTGCAATTAGACTTTGCATTACCGGGTCGTTTAGGCGCTACCTATGTAGCAGAAAATAACGAACGTCGTACACCTGTAATGATACATCGTGCCATTTTAGGTTCTATTGAACGCTTTATTGGTATTTTAACAGAAGAGTACGCTGGTTTATTCCCGACTTGGCTTGCGCCAAAGCAAGCGGTAATCATGAATATTACCGATAAACAGGCTCCTTATGTTAAAGAAGTTGTACAAAAATTAAATAAACTTGGAATTAGAGCCGCTGCTGACTTGAGAAATGAGAAGATTGGCTTTAAAATCCGTGAGCATACACTTAAGCGTATTCCATACTTGCTTGTTGTTGGCGATAAAGAAGTTGAACAACAAGAAGTAGCAGTGCGTACTCGCACAGGTGAAGACCTAGGCAAATTTAATGTCGATGATTTTGTAGCTAAAATTAGCGAAGAAATTAAAAATCGACAGTAAAAATCGAGCGTGTAAGGCATTAACAAACAGCCAATTACACGCTTATATTATTGATATTCTTGGAGGAACGTACTATTAGAGGCGGCAAGAAAGGGCAACAAACAGCTCAAAAAAATCGTATTAACGAAGAAATTACAGCGCAAGAAGTTCGTTTAATTGACATTGAAGGCGAACAAGCTGGAATTCAGTCATTACAAGACGCGCAAACTATGGCCGATGCAGCGGGTGTTGATCTTGTTGAGATCAGTCCAAACGCTGAGCCGCCTGTTTGTAGAATCATGGATTACGGTAAGTTCATCTTTGAAAAAAGCAAAGAACTAAAAGAGCAGAAGAAGAAGCAAAAGCAGATCCAGATAAAAGAAATCAAATTCCGTCCTGGTACGGATGAAGGTGATTATCAGGTTAAGCTTCGCAACTTACGTAAGTTCTTAGAAGCTGGCGATAAAGCTAAGATTACTATCCGCTTCCGTGGTCGTGAAATGGCTCACCAAGAAATTGGTATAGAATTATTAAACCGTATCAAAACCGATTTAGAAGAACTTGCAGTAGTTGAGTCTTTCCCAAATCGTGTTGAAGGTCGCCAAATGGTTATGATGATGGCGCCTGTTGCTAAAAAATAATTTTTAAGCGATAATACGCACCGAAATTAGCTCAGGTCTGCAAGTAATATGCGAATATTCACCTGAGTTAACCGGTTTTAAAGTAAGATTGCGGCATTTATGCTGGGTCTTCACCGGAACATGGCAGTAAGTTAGGCCTAAAAGTGGAGCTATAGAAATATATCTCACGCCTGCTTACTAATTTAAAAGCAATACAATTTGGAGTTATTGCAATGGCTTATAAGCTAAAAAGTCACAGTGGCGCTGCTAAGCGTTTCAAAAAGACTGCTTCTGGCGGTTTCAAGCGTAAACAAGCGCATCTTCGTCATATTCTGACTAAGAAAACTTCTAAGCGTAAGTTACACCTACGTCCTAAGATGATGGTTCATAAAAATGACCATGGTCTAGTTTCACGTATGTTACCGTTCGCTTAATAGGGGTTTTTAGAAATGGCAAGAGTTAAACGCGGCGTTGTCGCACGTGCACGTCACAAAAAAGTTTTAAAACAAGCAAAAGGTTACTACGGAGCACGTTCACGTGTTTACCGCGTAGCTTTCCAGGCTGTTACTAAAGCGGGTCAATACGCTTACCGTGACCGTCGTGCGAAGAAACGTACTTTCCGTCAATTATGGATTGCACGTATCAATGCTGCTTCACGTCAAAATGGTCTGTCTTACAGCCGTTTTATCAATGGTCTTAAAAAGACATCTGTAGAAATCGATCGTAAGATCCTTGCAGATATCGCTGTTTACGACCAAGTTGCATTCGCAGCGCTTGTAGAAAAAGCAAAAGAAGGCCTAGCCGCTTAAGCTTTTTCATATAAGTATTAAAAAAGGAGCCTATGGCTCCTTTTTTTGTGCCTGTAATTTAATAACTTATACCAATTCGCTTAAGTAAGTAATCTATTTTGAGGGTGGAAAAACGTGCTGATAGCTAGGCAAAAAATTCGCTATTTAGTTGTTCTAAATGAGAATTTCTTAACGCAGGTAGCGACACGTTTAGCTCCTAAAAATGATTAAGTATTATTGCGGATTGGTATTACTTTGGTTTTAATAATTTAGCGGAGTTGTTTTATGTGTTTTTTAAATTGGGTTTATAATACCAATTCCATTAAGTATGTGATCTAAATTTTACGCCGAAAAAATAATTCAGTTCTAGGCGTAAATTGATGTAAATGGTGTTCCCTTTGCGAAATTTACAACAAAGAAATGGGTTGTTTTAGCAAGTAAAATAGATCAGCTATTTATTGGAATTGGTATAAATAGTAATGTAATGAATGACTGTACTTAATAGTGTTATAAAGCCTTAAAAGACATGCGTGAATGAGTGACATGTAATTGGCTGTATTTTTTTGTTGAATCACCGCAGTTTTCTCATTATAAAAAATTTAGTTGATATAATTTATATAATTGAGGCGTTTGTTAGAGAATTTTATGTTTGCAAGTTTACTAGTTTTATCTGCAAGTGTGGCGTATGACGCGCACTTACCTCCACTCATAGAGTGGCAAGGAAAAAGTGTAGAGCTTTTACAAAAAGAAGGTCCGTTAACTACCGACTTTGAATTATCTTCAGGTGAAGCGTCACCAAATTATGCAAATACAATGGCATTCGTAGATAGGTTAGTTGCTGCAAATCCGACTCAGTTTCAATCTCAAATTATTGGCTATAGTAATAGCAAGCGTGCAATAAAAATGCTAATTGCCAGTGAGCAAGGCTTTTTTGAAGCAAGACAAATGGCTAATAGTACAAAGCCGACTATTTTTATTCAGGCAGGTATTCATTCTGGCGAAATAGACGGTAAAGATGCCATGTTTATGCTACTTAGAGACATAGCGACGGGTAAGCGTCGTGACATTTTAAAAAAGGTAAACATATTATTTATTCCTATTTTAAATGTAGATGGACACGAACGTAGCAGTGCATTCAATCGCATCAATCAACGGGGCCCTGCAAAAATGGGCTTTAGAACAAATGCAAACAACCTTAATTTAAATCGTGATTTTACTAAACTTGATACGCCAGAAGTTAGAAGTGTTTTAAAGGTTATTAACGACTACAACCCAAATTTATACATTGATGTACACGTAACCGATGGTGCAGATTACCAATACGATGTGACTTATGGCTACAATCCAGTATTTTCAAGCGAGTCGCCTGCGGTATCTGATGCACTAAACCAGTTTTTTAAGCCTCTGATTGACGATACGCTGGCTGAACAAGGCCACACGCCAGGGCCACTTGTTTTTGTTATGGACAAGCGCGACTTTAAAAAAGGATTAGCGGGATGGGTTGCCACGCCGCGCTTTTCAAATGGTTGGGGCGATTTAAAGTCATTACCGACTATTTTAGTAGAAAACCACTCATTGAAGCCTTACAAGCAACGTGTATTAGGAACTTACGTATTTTTAGATGGTGCTATTACTGCGCTATCAAAGCACAGCCATGAATTAGCTAATGCAGTAAAAAAAGAACAGGAATTTGTTCCTAAACAGTTAATAGTAAAGCGTGGCTATTCCAAGCAAGCTGATACAATTGCGCAGTTTAAAGGTATTGAGTATTCATCAAGCATGAATGCACTTTCTGGCCAAAATGAAGTTAAGTATTTAGGTAAAGCACACACCTATACCGACTTACCTATTTATTGGCAAAAAGATGTACAGCACACAGTTGAGGTCCCTAAAGCGTTTTTTATTCCGCCTGTATATGGCAATATTGTTGAAAAGTTAAAGCTACACGGTGTCTCTATTAATAAACTTGAAGGGGCGAATACACAGCCTTTAAAAGTAGCTAAAGTAAAAGACTATACGTTTGATAAAGCACCATTTGAAGGGCGTTTTAGAGTGTCAGCAACTTTTGATTATGTGCCTGCTATCAATGTCGATTTAGATGGTTGGTATCAAGTCAATACCCAACAAAAAGCAGGTGAGCTTGCTGTGCATTTGTTGCACCCTGAGGCACCTGATTCATTTTTTGCTTGGGGGGAATTTAATACAATTTTTCAGCGTACTGAGTACATGGAAAATTATGCGCTAATTCCGTTTGCACGCCAAATGTTAAAAGACAATCCAAAGTTAGCGCTTAAGTTTGACGAGAAGCTTAAAGATAAATCATTCGCGAATGACGCTGATGCACGATTAAATTGGTTATATGAGCAAAGTCCATTTTATGATCAAGCGTACTTAAAGTATCCGATACTTATGTCATTCGAAGAAGAAGTGGTTATCCCGGATCAAAAAAGTAAAGAAATCTAATATGCAAATAATAACTATACCCGTCACTGCATTTGCACAGAATAGCCGTATCATTGCGTGTAGCGAAACTAAACAAGCGGTAGTTGTGGATCCTGGTGGCGATGCAGAAAAAATAATCGCGGCCCTAAATGAGCATAAATTAAAACTAAATGCTATTTGGTTAACGCACGGGCATTTAGATCATGTGGGTGCGGCAGATATTTTGCGAAATCAATTTAACGTACAAATTATTGGTCCACAAAAAGATGAGTACTTTTGGTTTGAAAACTTGCCTATGCAAGCACAAATGTTCGGGTTTAAAGCTATTGAGCCGTTTTATCCAGATATTTGGTTAAACCATAACGACACCGTAAGCGTAGGTAAACTTAGCTTTTTAGTGAAACATTGCCCGGGGCATACACCAGGTCACATTGTGTTTTATCAACAAGAGCACGAGTGCGTTATAGTAGGTGATGTTATTTTTAAGGGCTCAGTAGGGCGCACTGATTTTCCTAAGGGGAATAGTGAGCAACTTATTGAATCAATTAAAACGCAAATTCTTACACTGCCGGATAGCACTAAAATTTTAGCTGGACACGGAAGCGACACGACAGTCGGTTTTGAAAAACAAACAAATCCCTTTGTCAGTGGTAAGTTTGGTTAAATAACTTATTTAAGGTTAGTTAACTGTATAAAAATTAAAAATAAGCAGACTGTGTTTTAAAATGGCTGTATAATTTAACCAGTTTATTTGATAAATAAGAAATAAAATGTCTCTAAATCACGTAGATCGCCAAATATTGGCACTTTTACAACAAGATGCTAGTTTATCAACCGCAGAAATTGCAGATAAAGTAGGCTTGTCTCAATCTCCATGCTGGCGTCGAATTGCCAAGCTAGAGCAAGATGGTTATATAAAAAGCAAAGTGGCTCTTTTAGATGAGAAAAAGCTTGGCTTTGATATGCTGGTATACGCACATGTGCGTTTATCAAACCACGGTAAAAAGAACCTTGCTGAATTTGAAAAACTTATAATGAGTTACGATCAAGTCACAGAGTGTTACACAATGGCCGGAACAATGGACTTTATGCTGCGCATAATTTCACAAGGCATTGAAGGGTATGAGCACTTTGTTCGCGATAACTTGTTAAGCTTAGAATATGTACAGGAAGTACATTCTAACGTAACTATGACATGTGTAAAACGCAGTACTTCTCTTCCTTTATAAAGCACTTCTTTGTAAAGCTAAACCCCTTTTAGTTTAGCTTTACCGCACAATGACAATTGTTAACTGAGCGCTATTTTGATAGAATTTAGCGCTTTTTTTATACCCATAACTCCATTTGAGGAACTCAATGTTTAACTTACTCAGTAGGGCGCCTAGCTCTGCTAAAAACGATATTCTATCTGGATTAACTGTGGCGCTTGCCTTAGTTCCAGAAGCTGTTGCGTTTGCCTTTGTTGCAAATGTAGAACCTTTAGTTGGTCTATATGCCGCGTTTATCGTTGGTTTAATTACGGCTATATTTGGTGGCCGCCCTGGTATGATTTCAGGTGCAACCGGTGCACTAGCTGTTGTTATGGTAAGTTTAGTACTTGATCATGGTGTTGAGTACCTATTTGCAACTGTGCTGCTCATGGGCATACTGCAAATACTCGCCGGTGTCTTTAAGCTCGGGAAGTTTATCCGCATGGTTCCCCATCCGGTAATGCTTGGTTTTGTAAATGGCTTAGCCATTGTTATATTTTTAGCCCAATTAGGGCAATTTAAAGTCCCTGATGGTATGGGTGGACAAGAATGGATGACGGGTAATCCGCTATACATTATGCTTGGATTAGTGGCTTTAACGATGGCTATTATTCAGTTTTTACCAAAACTAACTACGGCTGTACCTTCTACGCTAGTTGCTATTATTACAGTAACAGCTTTAGTAATTGGCTTGGATTTAGAAGCGCATACTGTTGTTGATTTCTTAAAAGGTATGACTGGCGACGAAGCTGCAACAATTGCTGGCGGTTTACCGCAATTTCATATTCCAATGGTACCGTTCACATTTGAAACGCTGCAAATCATTTTTCCTTATGCACTTATTTTAGCGGCTATTGGTTTAATTGAATCTTTATTAACGCTTAGTTTAATTGACGAGATTACAGAAACCCGTGGTCATAGTAATAAAGAGTGTATAGGCCAAGGCGCTGCAAATATTACTTGTGGTATGTTTGGTGCTATGGGTGGTTGTGCAATGATTGGTCAATCAATGATCAACATTAACTCAGGTGGTCGCTCGCGTTTATCGGGTATTAGTGCCGCTTTAATGCTACTGGCGTTTATTATTTTTGCTTCAAGCTTAATTGAGATGATCCCATTAGCTGCGCTAGTGGGTGTTATGTTTATGGTTGTATTAGGTACGTTTGAATGGGCTAGCTTTAAAATGATGAAGCGTGTGCCTCTATCTGACGCCTTCGTAATAGTACTTGTATCGGGTGTTACGGTTGTTACTGATTTAGCGATTGCAGTGTGTGTAGGTGTTGTTGTATCTGCGCTGGTATTTGCTTGGCAGCATGCTAAACACATATACACAACGAACTACATTGATGAAGACGGGGCTAAAGTATATGAGCTACATGGTCCACTTTTCTTTGGTTCAGTTAAAAACTTTGCAGAATTGTTTGATGTTAAAAACGACCCTAAAAATGTCATTATTGAGTTTAAACATAGCCGTGTATCAGATCACAGTGCAATAGAAGCGATAGATACACTCGCTGATAAGTACACTAAAGCGGGTAAGCAACTTCACTTACGTCATTTGAGTAAAGACTGTACGCAGTTACTACACAAAGCACGCGATTTAGTTGAAGTAAATGTAATTGAAGATCCTACTTATAAAGTAGCCTCAGACAAACTAGCTTAATTTACACCAAGCTGTTTATGTCTAAAAAGCGAAAGGTGAATTAACCTTTCGCTTTTTTAGTGCTTCGACTATCTGTTTGCGGTAAGACTCTTAAAAAGCAAGGTAGGCTGTAGTGCTATGCAAACTCATAAATCTATATAATAAGACTACCTAATTTTATAAAAATCATCCCTACATAGGTAAAAATAATAAAGAATAACAAACGCCTATTTTATAAAATTAGTCTTTAACTATACGGAGTAAATATCTATTTTGAACTGGCAATCTTTAGTCGATAACAGACAACGCTTTTTTTGGCTTTTGCAAATTGCAGGCTGGATTGGTTATGCGTTAGTAAATTATATTGGCTCTAAAGTATTTGAAATGCGTGATATTTACGTATTTGTTATTTTACTCAATGCTTACGCTGGTTGCTTAATGACAGTGCCGCTTAGGTATATCTACCGTAAAATTTGGAATGCTTCGCCCTGGGTATTAATGATTGTAGTATTTGGTGCCTCTTATATAACAGGTACTTTATGGGCTGTTGTTCAAAAATTTAATTTGTGGGAAATATATCGCCATGGCTATAGGCCTGAGGAGTGGTTTTATTACCTGCAACAAGGCTTAGATTCAGTTTATATTATACTGTGTTGGAGCGGATTATATTTTGGTGTTAAGTATTATCAATTGTTACAAGGTGAACGCCAAAAAGCGCTTAAAGCGACAACCATGGCACACGAAGCACAATTAAAAATGTTGAGATACCAACTTAATCCTCATTTTTTATTTAATACACTTAATGCTATTTCCACATTAATTTTGGTAAAAGAAAACAAAGATGCTAATTTAATGGTGTCGAAGCTTAGTGATTTTTTGCGTTATACACTCAATACCGATCCAATTAAAAAAGTACCGTTGGAGCAAGAGCTGCATGCACTTATGTTGTACCTTGAAATTGAACGTGTTCGTTTTGACGAACGACTAAAAGTTAACGTTGAAGTAAGCGAGGAAGCTAAACAAGCATTATTGCCAAGCTTAATTTTGCAACCGATTATTGAAAATGCAATTAAGTATGCTATTGCTCATCTAACAGAAGGTGGTGTAATAGATATTAAAGCGCAGGTGTTTGCTAACGAATTATTATTAGAAGTTGGCGATAACGGCCCAGGTACAGACATAAAAGATGGCCAGTTAGTCAATGCACAGGGCGTTGGTGTAGCAAACACAAAAGATAGATTAAAAACGCTCTACGAGAATAATTATTCGTTTGTATTATCACATAATACGCCAAGTGGATTAAAAGTTAATCTGCGAATCCCGTTTGAGAAGGCTGTGAAGAAATGATAAAAATAAAAACACTTATTGTTGATGATGAACCATTAGCACGTAAAGGTTTAGATGTAAGGCTTGCAGAGTTTGCTGATATTGAAGTAATCAAACTATGCAGCTCAGGTGCTGATGCTATTGAAACATGTAAAAACGAAAAAATAGACTTAGTATTTCTAGATATTCAAATGCCAGGCATGAATGGCTTTGAAGTTGCCCGAGCGCTTAGTGAAAGCACAAAAGTGCTTCCTGCTATTGTGTTTGTAACTGCTTTTGATCAATTTGCTGTTAAAGCGTTTGAAATTCATGCTTTAGATTACATTTTAAAACCCGTTGATGATAACAGACTAAAACAGGCGGTAGAAAAAGTGCATACCTACTTAAAAACGCAGCAAGACAACGCCCATAAGAAAAAACTAGCGAGTTTTGTAGCCGGGATCACTGGTAATAATTGCGAAGAAATTCTAAAAAAATTAGCCACTGGCGACACCTTAACAGACAGGCGTTACCCAGAGTCACTCGCTGTAAAAGAGCAGGGGGAAATAGTTAGAGTCCCCGTTGCTACTATTCAATGGGTTGATGCTGCTGGCGACTACATGTGTTTACATTGTGAAGATGGTCAAACACATATTTTACGTAAAACAATGAAAGAGCTAGAACAAGAGCTCGACCCTCAGTTGTTTGTACGCGTACACCGCAGTGCAATAGTAAATACAAAGCAAATTAGTAAGTTAGTTACGCAGGTAAGTGGTGAGTATTTATTAGTACTTGAAAACGGACAAGAGCTTAAAGTAAGCCGTAGCTACCGTGATAAAGTAAAAGCAGCACTAGCAAGTTAAAACCAACGCTTTTACTACAGATACAAAAAATGCGAGCTAAGCTCGCATTTTTTATATTTAGTAATTATACCAATCCGCAATAATACTTAATCATTTTGCGGGACTAAACGTGTCGCTACCTGTGTTAAAAAATTCTCATTTACGACTGCATGGATGCAGAAGGTAGAGCAATGCAGGAGCAATTGCCGAGAACAACTAAATAGCGAGTTTTTTGCCTAGCTATCAACACGTTTTTCTATCCTCAAAATAGATCACTTAATTAAGCGAATTGGTATTAATTATGCAACGGTTACAATTTTCATTGTATTAGTTGCGCCCACAGTTTCCATTGAGTCACCGTGAGTAATAATAACTGTATCGCCAGCTTGTAGTGAGCCTTGAGCTACAAGTGTATCAAGTGCTGCTTTTACCATGCCGTCTTTTTCAGTTTTTGTAGAATCAAAAAACACCGGGTAAACACCACGATAAAGTGCAGTTTGACCTAATGTGCTTGCATGACGAGAAAGCGAGTAGATAGGTAAACCTGAGCTTATACGCGACATTAATTTAGCCGTACTACCAGATTCAGTGAGTGTGATAATTGCTTTAACCGAATCTAAGTGATTAGCTGCATACATAGCAGAAAGCGCGATAGATTCAGCGTTGTTAGAAAAACGACTATCTAAACGATGCTTAGAAACGTGTGTTTCTTTTTGCGACTCAGCACCTAAACAAACACGTGCCATAGTTGCCACTGTTTCTTCAGGATAATCACCCGCTGCTGTTTCAGCTGAAAGCATAACAGCATCAGTACCATCAAGAACAGCATTTGCCACATCCATAACTTCTGCACGTGTAGGCATAGGGTTATCGATCATCGATTCCATCATTTGCGTTGCTGTTACTACAGTACGATTTAATGAACGAGCACGACGAATAATTAGTTTTTGCTTGCCCATAAGTGCAGCATCACCAATTTCAACACCTAAATCACCACGAGCAACCATTACTGCGTCAGACGCTAGAATAATGTCATCAACGGCTTCTTGTGTTTCAACGGCTTCAGCACGTTCAATTTTTGCAAGTAGTTGTGCTTTTGAACCAGCAGCTTCAGCAAGTGAGCGTACGTAGCGCATATCGTCGCCACTACGTGGGAATGATACGGCAATGTAATCTACGTCAATTTCAGCGGCAGTTATTAAATCTTCTTTGTCTTTTTCAGTAAATGCTGGAGCCGTTAAGCCACCACCTAAACGGTTAATGCCTTTATTGTTAGATAAAACGCCACCAACAGTTACAGTACAATGTACTAAATGCCCAGCAACTTCATCAACACTAAGTTGGATAAGGCCATCGTTTAGTAAAAGTAAATCGCCAGTGGTTACATCGTTAGGTAACTCTTTGTAGTCGATACCTACAGAGTTTACGTCGCCTTCGCCTTTTTCCATTTTTGCATCAAGGGTAAATTTTGCACCTACAGCAAGTGTTACTTTACCTTCTTTAAAAGTAGAAACACGGATTTTAGGACCTTGAAGGTCAGCAAGGATAGCAATATGCTTGCCTAATCTTTTTGCGATATCGCGCACTGCTTGTGCACGGTCTTTATGATCTTGGGCAACACCATGTGAGAAGTTTAAACGTACTACATTTGCCCCAGCGATAATAATTTTTTCTAGGTTGTTATCTCTATCGGTAGCAGGTCCAAGGGTAGCGACTATCTTTGTGCGTCTTAGCATCAATTTCTCCTGAGTGCTTGGTGAAAGCATGTTGACGATTATTTTGTTGACTTAATCTAACTATATTAGAACAAAATATTTTAGTTATGAGCAAACTTCAAATGTTTGCCACTATTTTATACAAAACTATTGTGTCATCATTATGACACCGGTGTCAGAATGCGTCAATGATCTTAATTTCAATTAGCTTTGCTTTTAGTCAACCCGAGAGCATCGATGTTTGATATAATTACATAGCTTATTTATCTGTAATAAAAAAGCATGTTGTTACTTGCTCATGGTTAGCATTTTATGACTGCATGAGTATAATGCACGCGGTATTATTTAATTTATACACTGAATTTTCTACCCAAATAGTTGTTACCGAGGAGGACACTAAATGCAAGTTGCATTAGTAGGGTTAGGCGTTATGGGGAAAAATCTTGCCCTAAACTTGATTGAAAAAGGGATAACGCTAGTCGCTTATGACAAAAACCCACATGCGGGTGAAGAGTTACTAAGTTGTGCTAAATCTCAAGGCATGGCTGATAGGCTTCACATTGTTTCTGACTTAAGAGACATGGTTAGACGTTTAGAAGCACCTCGTTCTATTTTGTTACTTGTTCCTGCTGGCGAATTAGTTGATTCTGTTTGTAATGAACTAGTTGAAGCAGGCGTAGAATGTAACGATATCATTGTTGATTGCGGTAACAGTAATTATAAAGATGGTATAACTCGCAAACTCAAATACCAAAATAAATTTGAATTTGCCACTATGGGCATTTCAGGTGGGGCAGAAGGTGCTCGCCACGGTCCTGCAATGATGGCAAGTGGCTCTGAAGGCGGTTGGGGTCGAATAGAACCTTGGTTCGAAAAAGCTGCAGCAAGCTTTAATGGCGAATCGTGTTTTGCACGTGTTGGTCAATCAGCCAGTGGACACTTTGTAAAAATGGTTCACAACGGTATTGAATATGCACTTATGCAACTTATTGCAGAAGTATATCAATTACTACGTATCGGCACAGACCGTTCACCTAAAGAAGTTGCTGAGATATTTAATGACTGGTCAGAAGGTCAATTAAACAGCTACTTACTCTCTATTTCTAGCCATATATTGTCACTTGAAAATCATAATAATGTGCCGCTTGCAGATTTAATTGATAATAAAGTAGGCGCTAAAGGTACTGGCCTTTGGACTGCCCAAAATGCATTAGAGCTTGGCATTGCTGTGCCATCACTCGTTGCTGCTGTACAAGCTCGTCATTTAACTAATGCGTGTAATACAACAGCTGCACAAGAAATGTCATATGCGTCTAAATCAACTAACAGTGTTGAGATTGATCTAGAAGAGCTAAAAGAAGCCTTCTTACTTGCAAGTTTACTTGCATATCGTCAAGGTTTAGCGCTAATTAAAGGTGCATCTCGTACTCACCAGTGGAAAGTTGATTTATCTAAAACGCTTCAAACGTGGCGTGCTGGTTGTATTATTCGTGCTGACTACCTTGATAGTGTTGCACAAGGTGTTCAGTTTATTGATACCCTTGAAAAAGAGTCTAACTCTTTACGAAAAATTACCGGCCAAGCAATAATGACGGGTTTAGCATTTCCAGTATTGGGCGCTACACAAACATATTTAGCAACATTAACGACACCGAGTAATGGGCATTTAGTACAAGCCCAGCGTGATTACTTTGGTGAGCATGGCGTAAAAACCCACAGTGGTGAAACATGCCATTTAACTGACCTAGTAGATATTGACGCTAAAGTTAGATAATAAACAGTTGTTTAAAACGATAAAGGCACGCTATTTAGCGTGCCTTTTGTATTTTTAGCTTTGCGAAATTTAACGGCTTAACTCACCACGTAAATTGTCTTGCATTAAATGACGAATCGTCTCGACCTCTAGCTTTTGGCTAAATAAATAATGCAATTTAGTTAAACAGGCCTCAAGGGTCATATCGTACCCACTAATTACACCAATATTTAACAGCGCATTACCTGTAGCATAACCGCCCATGTTTACATGGCCTTTTAAGCACTGGGTTAAATTAACAATGACGACACCGCGCTTGCTTGCATCTTCAAGTATTGATAAAAAGTTAGGATCTTGTGGTGCATTACCCACACCAAAGCTAAGTAACACAAGCGCCTTAATACTGCCATTAACTAAACTTTTAACCACTTCTTGACTAATACCAGGGTATAAATAAAGCACACCAATAGGTTGAGGTGTAATAGGGGTTACTTGAAGTTCGTTTTCAACATAAGGGCTAAGCTGGCCTTTAATAAGCTCAATGCTAATACCTGATAGCGCTAAAGGATCGAGATTGGGTGAGGCGAATGCATTAAAACCATCAGCATGTGCTTTAGTTGCTCTATTACCTCTAAATAGCTGGTTATTAAAAAATAAGCTTACCTCAGCAATAGGGTAGTTGGCTGCTAAATACATGGCATTGAGTAAGTTAACTTGTCCGTCAGATCGCAATTGAGATAGTGGTATTTGTGAGCCTGTTACAATCACAGGTTTAGTTAAATTTTCGAACATGAATGACAGTGCTGAGGCTGTATATGCCATGGTATCGGTACCATGTAGGACAACAAAGCCGTCATAGTCTTGATATTTGCTTTTAATGTCATCAGCAATAAGTTGCCAATGCTCAGGAGACATATCTGATGAATCAATAAGCGGGCAGTATTCGTGAATATCAAATAAAGGCATTTCATCGCGGTTAAACTCTGCGTTATTAACCACTGTTTCTGTTAAAAAACCTTCAGCCGGAATATAGCCTCGGCTCGATTTTTTCATCCCTATAGTACCGCCTGTATAAGCGATATAAATGCGTTTACGTTTCATAAAAAAAGCCCAGTAAAAAAACTGGGCTTAGTATAACGTTAAGTAACTTTAAATACAGCTGCTTAGAGTAGTAGGTGCACTTTTATTGTGCAACGTTACACACTAAACAACGAGCATATACACCCTGTGGATCGTTGTAATCTTTAAGGTTTTCTACTTCAGTGCTTAATTGGTTAATAACGCTTTGCAAGTTAGCTTGCGTTGCTAACACTGATGTTTTTTGTGTTTGAAAACCAAGCATAGATTTAATAGACGCGTTACCAAAAATGTCTTGAATCATTTTTTCTTGCGGGCTTAAATCTTGTTTAATAGTTTTAACTTCATAATGATTTAGTTTAGCAAGTGCAGCAGCGGCTTCAATCGCATCTTGTTTGTCGCCTAGCTTATCAACTAAACCAAGTTCTTGCGCTTGAGATGCAATCCAAACACGACCTTGGGCAATTTTATCAACTTGCTCAGGTGTCATATTACGCGCATCAGCGACAACATTTAAAAAGCGACCGTATGCTTCTTCAACACTCATTTGAATTACTTCACCCATTTTTTCGTTAAGTGGGCGAGTGATTGAAAAACCAGCCATTTCGGTGGTTGCAACGCCATCTGAATAAACACCAATTTTAGATAAAGTTTTCTCAAATGTCATGAACGTACCAAACACACCAATTGAACCTGTAATAGTACTCGGTGCTGCCCAAATTTCGTTTGCAGCAGAAGCAATCCAATAACCACCCGATGCAGCTACAGAGCTCATAGATGCAATAACGGGCTTACCAGCAGCTTTAAGTGCTAATACTTCTGCACGAATAACTTCAGAGGCAAACATACTCCCGCCACCTGAATCTATACGTAGTACAACCGCTTTAACTTTGTCATCAAGGCGCGCTTTACGAAGAAGGGCTGCTGTAGAGTCGCCACCAATTTCACCGGCTTTACGCTCACCATCAACAATCGTACCTTTAGCAACAACAACGGCTACTTTTTCAGTAATAGGATTATCAAATTCAATAGGAGGTTTAACCAAGCTCAAGTATTCACGAAATGAAACTTGCTTAAACGTTTTACCGTCTTCTTGTGCGCCAACTAAATCAATTAACTGTTTGCGAACTTGTTGATTAGTTTTTAATGAGTCAACCCACTGGTGATCAAGTGCATATTTACCTGCATCGCCATCGGCAGCTTTCATTTTTTCAAGATATACGTCCATTGTTTCGTCAAAGTTTGACTCATCAAAAGGGCGAACAGCGGCAACATCTTGTTTGTATTCACTCCAAAGAGCGCCTAACCAAACGCGGTTAGCTTCTTTAGCTGCATCAGACATGTCGTTACGAATAAAAGGTTCTACCGCTGACTTAAATGTACCAACACGGAAAATATGCTGCGTTACTTCAAGCTTTTCAAGAGCATCTTTAAAGTAAAGTGGGTACATGCCATAACCTTCAATACCTACGCTACCGTACGGGTGCATAGCTATTTCATCAGCATGTGATGCAATATAATATTGTGCTTGAGTATAGTAATAACCCGATGCAATTACTTTTTTACCTGCTTGTTTGAATGAATCAATAGCATTAGTAATTTGCTTGAGCTTATTTAAATGCGCTTTAGGCATTTCTTGTAAATCAAGCAGCATCACCGTAATACGGTCGTCTTTAGTCGCTTCGTTTATTACTTCAACAATATCGTCGAGTAAAATTTCGCTTGGCGCTTCAGAACCAGAAGTAGCATCGCTAATTGCAGCTTCGACTGGATCTATATAAGTTTTTTCCTCAACAATAGGGCCATTAAGGTTAAGCCTAAGCACAGAGCCATTTTCTACAATTATTTTATCGTCGTCACTTGAAAGCGAAACGAAAAAAACGATGACCAGTAATAAAAACAGAATGTTGAGTATTAAACGGCGTGAAAAGTTGATTCCAGCCCAAATACCTTTAAATACCTTTGCTATCAAAATAGCTCCTTAATTTGGTACAGTTAATACATTAGTTCCATCTTAGCCTAGAATAAAAATAAATTTAACTGCTAAATCGTAACGAAGTGTTTATGAGATGGTATTAGCACATGTTTTTACAGCTATTTTTAATTAAATGAAGGCACATATTGCTTATTGCTTGCCATTAAAGCAGAATTAGCTAATGTATACAGGTTAGACCAGTTAACGGGGCACAGGATGTTAGAACAACAATTACAATTAAAACACACACAATTACGTAACCGCTTAGTCATGGGCTCAATGCATACGGGCCTTGAAGAAGGCTGGCATAACCGCAAGCGCTTGCGTGCTTTTTATGAAGCGCGTGCTAAAGGCGGCACTGCTATGTTAATTACGGGCGGATACAGCCCAAATTTACGTGGCAAGTTAACACCCATTTCATCTTCATTTAATAGTTATTACGATGTATTTAAACATCGCGCGTACACAGATGCGGTGCATAAGCACGGCGGAAAAATTTGTTTGCAATTATTACATGCAGGTCGCTATGCATACCACCCATTTAACCAAGCACCCAGTGCAATAAAAGCACCTATTAATCCTTATAAACCTAAAGCGATGTCACTTAGCTCTATTAAAAAAACAATTAAAGACTTTGCGCATTCTGCCTATATGGCTGAAAAAGCCGGCTACGATGGCGTAGAGGTGATGGGTTCTGAAGGGTATTTGATTAATGAGTTTATGGCGCCACACACCAATAAACGTGAAGATGAGTTTGGTGGCAGCCTAGAAAACAGAATGCGACTTGCGCTTGAAATAGTAAAAGCGGTAAGGGCAAAAGTATCTGAACAATTTTTAATCATTTTTAGATTGTCGGTTATTGATTTAATTCCTAACGGCTCAACACCCGATGAAGTAACTATTCAAGCTACCGAGCTTGAAAAAGCGGGCGTTGATATTTTTAACACTGGCATTGGTTGGCACGAAGCACGTGTACCGACTATTGCGAGTATGGTGCCGCCAGGTGCATTTAAAGAAGCATCAAAACGTTTAAAAGACGTGGTGAGCGTGCCAGTTATTGCTGTTAACCGAATTAATACGCCAGACATTGCTAATGATATTTTAAATGCAGGCGAAGCCGATTTAATTTCAATGGCTCGCCCATTACTTGCCGATCCAGAGTTTTTTAATAAATACGCAAATAATCAATCTAAGCAAATTAATATTTGTATAGGGTGTAACCAAGGTTGTTTAGACCATGTATTTAAAAATAAACGTGCTACGTGTTTAGTTAATCCACAAGCTGCATTTGAGCTAGATTACCCGTTAGAACAAGCAACCAAAGCTAAAAATGTATTAGTAGTTGGTGCGGGTCCTGCGGGTTTATCGGCAAGTTGTTACTTGGCTCAAAAAGGGCACAAGGTCACGTTAATCGATCAAAAATCGCAAATGGGTGGTCAATTTAATTTAGCCATGCAAATACCGGGTAAAGAAGACTTTAACCATACCCTTACTTACTTTACTAATGAACTTGAGCGATTAAAAGTAACTGTAGAGCTTGGTAAAGCTTATGACGATTCAATGCTTAAAAACTATGACGATATCGTATTTGCAACTGGCGTTCGCCCACGTGAAGCATCAATTAAGTGTAGCGATGATAAGCGTGTGTTTGCTTATGATGAAGTTATACGCGGCGAAGTAGAGCTGGGTAAATCGATTGCTATTTTAGGGGCCGGCGGTATTGGTTTTGATATGGTTGCGTTTTTAAGTGAGCATAAATCACAAACAATTAGCGACTTTAAATCGCAATGGGGCATTGAGTGTGAACCTCAACCGCATAAAGACGAACGTCAATTGTATATGTTAAAACGCAGTGCGGGACGTTTTGGTAGTGAGCTTGGTAAAACAACCGGTTGGATACATCGTCAAGTTGCTAAGCAGCATGGTGTTAAACAAATTGCTGATTGCCAATACCAAAGTTTTGATAAAAACGGGCTAACTATTAATGTTGCTGGCGAAACTCAAGTACTGCCAGTAGACACTGTTATTGCCTGTATTGGTCAGGTTTCTAATAATGAAGTGCTAAAAAATCAGAGCGAAAATGCACAAGTACATGTAATTGGTGGGGCTAAACTAGCTGCAGCTATTGATGCAAAACGCGCTATTTTTGAAGCCCTACAAGTAGCAAGAAGTATTTAATATTTGTAAATAAATTGAATTAGTTTCTCAATTCATGCGGTCTTTGTTGTTTATAGTCTATAACTTAATAAACATTGAACACACAGGATACGCATGAATAAACTAATCAATATTTATAATACAGTATTGAGTAAATTATCATTTTTAGATGGTTTACCCGCTTTACTATTTCGCCTGATTTTAGCCCCAGTAATGATTATAGCGGGTTATAATAAACTCTCTATAAGCGGTGAAACAGAAGGCTTTTTTGATAAATTTTTAGCATCGCCTGATGTGGTTCAGTGGTTTGGTAATAGTGAATGGGGTTTAGGATTACCGTTTCCAGACTTACTGGCCTTTTTAGCTGGTTGGAGTGAGTTTTTAGGTGGTTGGTTTTTATTATTTGGCCTTTTAACTCGCTTGGTCAGTATCCCACTTATGTTCACAATGGTCGTTGCAGCAACCTCAGTGCATTGGCATAACGGTTGGTTTGCAGTTGCGCCAACTAATCCAGAAACAAGTGCTGCGCAAGTACTCGACTGGTTATCAATTCCCGGTGCTAAAGAAAGCCTCGAAAATTCATTAGAAGTACAAGACCGTATAGGAAAAATCCGTGGCTTAGTTGAAGATCACGGCTTTCCTGATTACCTCTACGAAAAAGGCAAACCATCTATTTTAAATAATGGTATAGAGTTTTCTGCAATATACTTTGCGATGCTCCTTAGCTTATTTTTTATGGGAGGAGGTCGCTTTGTTAGCATCGACTTCTGGTTAAAGCGAAATATTTTAAATCAATAGCGCTAAACCTACTTTAAGAAAGGCCGCATAAATTCATTTTGTGCGGTCATTTTACGTTTTAGGCTCCCAGTATTTATTTATTAAGGTTTTAAATGTTACTCTAGTATTTTGACTTTCGAGAAACTGTTATGAACGCTATCGAGCTTTTACTTACCCGACAATCAGACTCTAAACTAACTTCGCCAGGCCCAACACCTGAGCAGCTCGACATAATAAAGCAAGCAGCATTACGCGTTCCCGATCATGGTTGCATTGCCCCGTGGCAGTTTATAATTGTCGAAGGTGAAGCGCGTAATAAATTGGGTGATATTTATCATCAAAGTGCAGTAGCAGAGCAACAAGCAGAAAAAGTAATTAACCGTGCGAAAGAGCTTCCCCTTCGTGCACCTATGATTGTTATAGCGATTGCTAAATATCAAGAACACCCAAAAGTTCCTCGTATTGAACAAGTACAAAGTGCAGGGTGCAGTGTGCTTGCAATGCAACAAGCTGCATTTGCCCAAGGTTTAGGCGGCATTTGGCGCACAGGCTACTTTGCACAAAGTGCGGCAGTAAAAAAAGCACTTAACTTACATGAGCAAGATGAAATAGTAGGGTATTTATATATAGGTACACCAGAAGTCGATTGTAAAAAATCGCCTCGCCATAAGCCAGAACACTATTTTAGTAATTTGTGAAATAGTATGAACTTTGCGCAATTTACATAGTCATAATTCATTAAGGTTACAAAGAGTATTATTCAAAAGTTAATGGCTTGGCTGCAAGAAGCGCTTGGAAGCACTAAATTTACTAAATCTTCTTCAGTTTGTTTTTTAATCGGTTGTTTTTTGATACATTATGGAAAGTCTTAATAAAAATAACGATAAAGAAGACGAAAACTATGGGAAATTTATTTTTACAAGAAAAAGAGAATTGGCTAGCGTGGTCGATTTGGGGAATCATTGGTGCCTTTGTAACACTGTATGTTGCAATGAATACAAATGCATCGCACTTTATAGCAGGCTCTGCGATCGGCATGCTGGTGTTGCTCACTGTTTGGATGCAACAGACCAAGCGTTTTGATTTTGGCCGTGCATTTAAAATATGCTGCTATGTTTTACTACTTAGCATATTACCTGCTTTTATGTTTGTGGTTGTGCCAAGCGATGATTTAAATCGATTTGATTTAATTTTTCAAAGCGTAACATTCACAGCACTGAGTTTATTAGCATGCTTAATTTGTTCTTGGATTGCGCGCAGACCAAAACAATATTATTAAACGAATAAATTTGTAACTTTTTTAGCGTAACAAAAGAGTAAAGTGATTTGTTTTTAATCGATTAACTAATATTTACGATTAATTTATATTTAGCCCTTTACAAATAACACGTTTAACCATATTATTCGCGCCGTGCGGAGAGATGGCAGAGTGGTCGAATGCACCGGTCTTGAAAACCGGCATGGGTTTATAGCCCATCTAGGGTTCAAATCCCTATCTCTCCACCATTATTTAAAAAAACCGCCTTATGGGCGGTTTTTTGCTTTGTGGAGTTTAGTAAGTGACAAAAGCAACAAACCTTTCAACCTCGCAGCAATTAATAAAGCATCTTTTATTATGGACTGTGTTTGGTTACTGCTATCAAAGCGCTATTACTTTATTGGTCAAAATGGCGAGTGACGCACAACCAGAAAATTCCCTCATTACCGCTTTAGTTTATTGTGCGGGCTTTAATATTTTAGCTGCTCATCTCATTACCAAATACGACAAACATTGGCCGGTAATCGGTTCTATTTTTATTGGTTGTATAGGACTACTTGGCGTACCCTATTTACTGTTTGGTGAGTCAGGATTACTAGCGATCCCTTTACTTGCTGGAATTTTATTCACTTTACCGCTTTGCAGCTACATTGTTGGCCTAATTAAGGTGAAAGTCAGCAAAAACTAGCCCCAAACACGGTTTATTTTGTGATAGCATATATGTGTCTTTTAACTAACAAAACGTGAACAACACATTATGTCAGATAATTTTACTACAGATGCTGAAAAAGCAAGTTACGGTATTGGCTTACAAATGGGTGAGCAACTTAAGTCTAATCCTTTTGAAGGCTTAAACCTAAATTCAGTATTTGAAGGCATGAAAGATGCGTACGCTGGTAGCGCTTTTCAAGTTGAGATCCCTGAGATCCAAGCTGCATTCGAAAAAATTAACGAAGAGATTCAAGCTCGTCGTGAAGAAGAGTCACAAGTACTTTCTGCTGAAGGTATTGCATTCTTAGAAGAAAACGCAAAACGTCCTGAAATCACAGTAACTGAGTCTGGTCTTCAATATGAAGTACTAGCAACTGGCGAAGGCGAAAAGCCGACTGCTGAGTCTACAGTACGTGTTGATTACCACGGTACATTAGTAAACGGTACTGTTTTTGATAGCTCATACGAGCGCGGTCAACCTGCTGAATTCCCAGTTGGTGGCGTGATCAAAGGTTGGACTGAAGCACTACAAATGATGCCTGTAGGTACTAAATGGCGTATTTACGTTCCTCATGAGCTTGCTTATGGTGAACGTGGCGCAGGTGCTGCAATCGCACCTTTCTCAACGCTTGTATTTGACGTTGAGCTACACGAAATCCTTTCTTAATTTAACTACTAATTAAGAATTTAAAAAGCCGTGTTCAATTTGAACACGGCTTTTTTGTGTTTGTAATTTAAGAGTTTTATACCAATTAGCTTAATTAAGTGATCTATTTTTCGCTAAGAAAATTGTGTCGATAACAAGGCAAAAATTTCGTTGTTTAGTTGTTACCACTAATTGCTTTTGCATTGCTCTACCTCCTGCATCCATGCAGTCGTATATCAGAAATTATTAACGCAGTTAGCGTCAGGTTTAATCCTTCAAATCGATTAAGTATTACTGCGTGTTGATATTATATATTCTAAAAATAAAAAACCGCCTTAATAAAATGCGGTTTTTAAATATATAAACTAAAGAGCTTGTCAGCTATTAAAAGTAGCCACGGATACCAAAGCGGAAGTTTCTGCCAGGTAGTGGGGCTTTATCTTTAATAAATGAGCTATGCACAAAGCCTAACTCATCAGTAATGTTATCCACGTTTATATAAAGCTGTGCATCTACACTGCCTAAACCTAATTGGTAATTAGCTTGTGCATCAAATAACGTATAGCCGTCCGTTTTTGTTTCAAATGCAGTTACATCGTTTTGATCAAAGTAATGAGTACCCGTCAGTGTTAGTTGTAAGTCACCTAAATCGTACTGTAACTCAGAGCCTAATTTATTGGCAGGGATACGCGGTAAGTTGCCTTCGTCGTCTTTTAGTTTTGCACGAGTTGAGTCACCAAATACTTTAACCATAGCGCTTGGGGTTACTTGGTAATGTGCGTCAAACTCAATTCCATAAAGCTCTGCGTCTTTACTTGTAAACTGATAAACCGCAACAGCATCGTCATGTGCACCAATAGCTGATTCTAAACCATCTTCTTCATCGTAAACTAAACCTGTATTTTCTTGGAAATAAAAGTTCTTAATATCGTTATAGAAAAAGTTAACGGTGTAACCAAAATCACCGCTAAAACGTCTAAAGCTTAAATCTAGGTTTGTTGAGGTTTCTTGCTTGATATTCTCTGGCTCAAAATGCGCTTCATTATCTTCAATGTTGTAACCAAGACCTAGCTCATAAGTGCCAGTTGCAATGTGTAAACCATTTGATAACAGCTCTGCCGAAAGTGGTGCTCGTTCTGAGTGAGAAATACTTGTCGCAATACTATGACCCGGCTTGTACTGCCAAATGGCACCGGCAGAGGCGCTTAAATTGGTAAAGCTTTTATTGTATCCAATAGTTTCTTCGTCGCTATGATCTATTTCTACTTCATCGTGGCTATGTTCGTGTGCCGTGATTTGGCTTTCAATTTTGTAATCTTCTACACGTGCACCAAGCTCTATTGTCACGTCGCCAAACTCACGCTCTTCTAGTAAATATAATGCGTTAGTTGTCGTTACACTCGCGGGTGTAAATGCTTCTTCACCAATTGCATCGTAGTCAGAATCGCTGTAGTGATAGCCAACCATGCCATGCCAATCAGCAAATTTATGCTCTACATTTAAACGTGCTTCAGTCGTTTTATTTTTAAAAGTAGTACCAATTTCGCCATCTTCAATTTCGCTGTGCGAATAATCTGTATAGCCAACACGTAGGTTGATGGTTTCAATCCAGTTATTATGAAAAGCGTAACTTACAAGCCCTTGCCAGCGGTCTTGCTCTAAATGTGCGTAAACTGGCTCTTCAGCAGCTTCATCTTCATGTTCTGCATGCTCTTCTTCAGTTTCACCTTCGTGATCGTGATGATGCTCATGCCCAGGAATGCCGTAATCAGTATCAATGCTGCCGTAAGAAAAACCAACCGTTAGGTGCTCTCCAACATAGCTAGTGCCAAAGTTAAGCGTTTCGCTATCAATAAAGGTGTTCTCTACTGAATCTTCTTTTTCAACATCGCCATCATCATCGGTGATAGTAAAGTTTGGTGTTTGGTAATCGTCGCCGCTGCGTTTTGTACCATCAAAATGAAAATTAAAGCCGTCATTACCAGTTTCAAGCTTTGCAGCAACTGTGTTTGCGTTAGATACAGTGTCGTGGCTGTATTCAGCCGCACCTGTTAAATCGTCAATATTGCTAGTAGGAATGCGGTTATCAACCACATTTACTACACCACCAATAGCGCCAGAGCCATAAAGTAGGGTGCTTGGACCACGTAATACTTCAATTTGCTCTGCAGCTAAACTATCGCTTGATGTTGCATGATCAGGGCCAATGCGTGATGCATCGCTGGCATCTAAACCGTTTTGCATAATTTTAACGCGAGGGCCATCTAAACCACGAATAATTGGGCTTGATGATACAGGGCCAAAGTAACTAGCATTTACGCCTGGTAAACCTTTAAGAGTTTCGCCAAGTGTTGGTTTAGATTTATTTCTTAATTCATCACCTGAAAGCACACTTACAGGTGAAATCATTTCTAGGCTGTTCTTATGAAGTGCAGAGGCATAAACAACCACTGTTTCAACCGATGTTGGTTTAAGTGACACAGACAGATTATTTGAAGATTCGGTAACAGCAATACGAGAGTCTATGTAGTTGTCTTTACTAATATGTAATTGGCTGTTTGCATCTATATCGATAGCAAACTCGCCTAAATCATTACTTTTAACGCTTTGGTTTTTGCCATGCACATGGATAGAGGCATTTTTAATTGGTTGATTTTTATCATCCATTACTTTACCAGTAACGGTTGCAGCCAAAGCTGATTGAGAACATAAAACAGAAAAAATAGCAGAGGAGATTAATGTTAACTTTGTCATGGATATATTGGTTCGTGGTTATTATGTTGTGATATAATATAACACCGTAAAATTAACGAATCAACAATGTTATAGTATAACTTTGTATTTTGCGTTCAAACCACTAAAAGTGCCGATAAACTGTTTGCTTTACTATAGAAGTTAATCTGGCATTAACTCTACTTTACTGTAACAAATCTACTCGTAGTACCCTCAAAGAATATCTGCTAATGATTATGGAGAGTAGTGTTTAAAGTATTGAATTTTATGTTTTTTACCTATAATTTATATTTTTTAATAGCTCCATCTATTATATAACGCTTCTTAAATTCACCATATTGTTAACAGTTAATTGTTTTATATCGTCGTATGTGTAATTATCTTGTGTAGTTTTAACGCTTTTTAGCTATCAATTATTGCTCAAAAGTACACATTTAAACACGCACAATAGTAGGCCAACATGTTTCTCAATCCTTATAGTGTAAAATTAGCATCCTCGTTTTTTTGTTTATCGGTACTTGCAGGGTGTCACAATGCGAAAGCTTCAGATCAAGATTCAACTAAAGGAGCCACTCCATTAAAAAAAGAGCATATAATTTTTGATTTTGAACAGGATAATTACAGCCAATATATAAATACAATTAATGGCTTTAGTACATTAATAAAGGAAGGTGGAAACCATAAATTAGCGGTGACATTAAAATCTAAATCTAATGTAGAAAGTGACTTTGAATTCATTAATCCAAAAGGATGGGATTGGCAAGCAACAGGAAGCTTTGCCCTTGCACTTGATATACAAAACCCTGATGAGGCTTCTACTCACCTATACATAAAGACAATAGACAAGTCGGGACAATTTCAATCTCGAAGTGTTGTTGTGCCAGCAAAGTCTCAAAATACGTATTACATAGAATTAAAAGGCGCAAATTTAAATGTTAATTCAGGTATTCGCTCAAACCCACCAAGTTGGAAAAGCAGTTATACGCCAATAATCTATAGAGGCGGACAAAAAACTATCGACGTTAGCAGCATTGTAAAAATATCATTTGGAGTAAAAGGGCTACTAGAGGATAAACGTTTTTTAATAGACAACTTACGCCTTATAAAGCCAACTAATTTTGATACTCACTATCTTAAAGGGTTAGTTGATAAATTTGGGCAAAATGCAAAATTAGACTTTACCAATAAAGTATCTTCAACAGAGCAGCTACAAGTTATTTCTCAAAAAGAGCAAATTAACTTACAAAACTCACCAATGAAAGGACGTTCTAAATATAGTGGCTGGAAAAACGGCCCACAATTAAAGGCAACGGGATATTTTAGAACCGAAAAATACCAAGGTAAATGGAGTTTAGTCGACCCAGAAGGTTATCTGTTTTTTTCAACCGGCATTGATAACGTTCGTATGGCAAATACTTCAACTATAACCGGTTACGATTTTGACCAAAGCTATATTAAGCAGCGCGAAGCTGGTGATTTAACACCAGAGGATTCTCTTGGGTTAAACCCAGCCCCAGAGGCAGCGTGGCCAACACGCTATAAAAGCTCAGCACTTAGAGCTGATATGTTTAATTGGTTACCCGAGCAAAATAACCCTTTAGCTGATAACTACGGCTACAGACGCGAAGTTCACAGTGGTGCAATTAAAAAAGGTGAAACGTTTAGCTTTTATCGCGCTAATTTAGAGCGAAAATATCAAACCCATAACAACAATGACTTAATGAAACAGTGGCAAAACACCACAGTGAAACGCATGCTTTCATGGGGCTTTACTTCTTTTGGCAATTGGATAGAAGAAGACTATTACCATACTAACCAATTACCTTACTTTGCTAATGCGTGGATCATTGGTAATTTCAAAACGGTAAGCAGTGGTAACGACTACTGGAGCCCATTACCTGACCCATTTGATCCATTATTCGTTGAGCGCGCAGATGTAACGCTTGCAAAAGTAGCCCAGCAAGTTAAAAACAGCCCTTGGTGTGTTGGTGTATTTATTGATAACGAAAAAAGCTGGGGCATGATGAATTCTGACGCCGCACGTTACGGCATAGCAATTAATACACTTAAAAATAATGCTCAAAATAGCCCGACAAAAGCGCAATTTGTTACCTTAATGAAAAATAAGTACAGCCAAATTAGCAAACTTAATAAAGCGTGGAATACACGTATTGCCTCATGGGATGAGTTTGCTTCAGGCGTGACACTCACGCAGTTTAACGAGCAAACTAATATCGATTTATCAGCGATGTTATTTCATTATGCTAATCAGTATTTTGCAGTGGTTGACGCTGCTATAGCTAAACATCTTCCCAACCAGCTGAATATGGGAGCACGTTTTGCTGACTGGGGTATGACGCCTGAAATAAGAGCCGCCGCTGCCGCGCATGTAGATGTGATGAGCTACAACTATTACCGAGAGGGATTAAATGAAGATTTTTGGGCATTTTTATCTGATATAGATATGCCAAGCATAATAGGTGAATTTCATAATGGTGCGCTTGATTCTGGGCTATTAAACCCAGGCCTTATACACACTCAATCTCAGCAAGAGCGTGGTACTAAATACAAAAAATATATGAATAGCGTTATAGATAACCCATATTTTGTTGGTGCGCATTGGTTTCAATACATAGACTCTCCACTAACTGGGCGAGCATACGATGGTGAAAACTACAATGTAGGCTTTGTAAATGTAGCTGACATTCCTTACAAACCGCTTGTAGATGCAGCTAAAAGCGTGAATAAATCGTTATATGAACGCAGGTATAATAATGCAAAAAATTAAATATATACTAGGGCGTGTTGATCTTTGTGGATTGAAATTTGTTCAATCTAGGGGCGATTAAATCGCGGCGCGAGGTTTGTAACCTAGTGGGCTAAGTAAAAACCGAGCAACAAAGAGTTAATCGTCCCTAGAAAGAACCCTTTGGGCAGCGCATGTTTGGTATTTATGCTGCGTTATCGCCTATTCATGGGGAATAACCACACTACATAGGCTTCGCCTTGCCTAAAAACCAAACATACTGCTGCAAATTCACCCACCAAAGATCAACACGGCCTAAACGCTGTGTGTGTTTTCTGTTTTGGTGTATCTGCTAAGCAAAGTAACACACTTTTATTCGAGCAAGGCCCCTACAAAATATTTAATGAGCAAGCGCTTGAAGTGCTTAACTTAAATAGCCATGTTAAAACCCTCGCTTCGGGTTATGACTGGCTAGAGGGGCCGGTTTGGGTTAATCAAGGAGGATATTTATTATATTCTGATATACCTAATCATCAGGTTTATAAATATACACCAGGTAAAGGTGCAAGTTTGTACTTAGCGCATAGTGGCTATTCAAATGGTTTAATTGTAAATAAACAAAATGAGCTTGTGCTTTTGCAATCGCGCTCACGTGTTATATCAAAAATGAAGACGCCATTAAGCACGCCTAAACCACAATACCTACAAATTGTAAGTCATTATAATGGACAAAAGTTTAACAGCCCAAACGATGGCGTTTTTAACGACCTAGGCATGCTTTATTTTAGTGATCCACCCTATGGTTTACCTAATCAATTAGATGATGAAGGCAAAGAGCTTAAGTTTCAGGGGGTATATTCACTTAAAAATACAGGGGAACTTACCTTATTGGATCGTGATCTTATTTATCCTAATGGGGTCGCATTATCAGCTGATAATAAAACGTTATATGTGGCGGCATCTAATGCTAATAAACCTGCGTGGTATCAGTATGATTTAAATGACAGTGGTGCAGTGGTAAGTAAATCTTTATTTTATCTAGGAGTA
Organism: Pseudoalteromonas sp. SWN166; assembly: GCF_015864485.1. Lineage (NCBI taxonomy): Bacteria > Pseudomonadati > Pseudomonadota > Gammaproteobacteria > Alteromonadales > Pseudoalteromonadaceae > Pseudoalteromonas > Pseudoalteromonas sp. SWN166. The sequence goes on along the minus strand of NZ_JADYXB010000005.1, from coordinate 80,317 downwards.
CTTCAACAACTTTTGCCGTAAAACACCGTTCCTTTAGGTCGGTGATATAAGGCGATAGTCGCGAAGTGACTAAATGGGTTGTTCCTTTTTTATTGACTGTATATAATAACAGTATGATTATTCGCAAAGCTTATAAATTCCGCTTAAAAACAACACCCGATATTAACGCTAAAATGGCGCAATATGCGGGAAATTGTCGATTCTTGTGGAATAAAGCCTTAGCGATTAACTTATTTAAGTTACAGAATAAGCAAAAGATTTGCTACTACCAAGAGTTGGATTTCTTTTCCAAACTTTGGAAGAAAAGCGAGGTGTATGGCTTTTTAATACTATCGCCCGCACAAACTATCCAACAAACATTAAAACAGCTTGAACGCGCCTTTAAAGACGCATTCGATAAAAACCAACCACTCAAACGGATGCCTACTTTTAAGAAAAAAGGAGAGGTGAATAGCTTTAGTTTTCCTCAAGGCTTTAAAATCGACAAGAATGGGAAACGTATTTTTTTACCTAAAATCGGTTGGGTTAATGTTAGAAAAAGCCAAGCTATTTTAGGTAAAGCTAAAAACGTCACTGTTTCACAAAAAGGTAAGCACTGGTTTGTTTCAATCCAAGTTGAACAAGAAGTCGCACCACCTAAGCACCCATCAAACGCCATGATTGGCGGAGATTTAGGCGTGAAACGCCTAATTACCCTTTCTGATGGCAGTTTTGTGGAGCCGATAGATACCAGTAAACAGACAATCAGGATCAAACGATTACAGAAGAAACTTGCTAGAAAAGTGAAATTTTCAAGTAACTGGAAAAAATTAAAAGCAAAGATCACAACATTTCATACGAAAGTTGCCAATATTCGTCATGACAAATTACATAAGATCTCAACACAGTTGAGCAAAAGCCACGCAATCATCGTGCTAGAAGATCTTAAAATTAGAAATATGACGAAAAACAGCAAAGGCAACAGTGAGCAGTATGGAAAAATGGTAAAACAAAAATCTGGCTTAAACCGCGTCATTCTCAATCAAGGATGGGGAATGTTTAAAGAGATGCTGAAATATAAGCAGGATTGGCTCGGCGGTCAGGTTATTTTTGTTGATCCGAAACATACCAGTCAAACGTGTCCGGCGTGTGATCATCAATCAAAAGATAACCGATTAACGCAGTCTAAGTTTGAGTGTGTGAAGTGCTGTTATCAAAATAATGCGGATCATGTTGGCGCATTAAATATTTTAGCGCGAGGTCATCGCGTTCTAGCCTGTGGAGAGATTGACATTAGTCAGCTTGTTGAAGCAGGAACTTGCATTGTGAGTGATCACAAAGCCCCGATGGTTTTAAACTAATCGGAATCCCCCTCCTTTCCTGAACTTGTTCAGGCGCTTAGCGAGGTGGGGGAGGATGTCAAGAATTACCACCAGCAATTAAGCATGACCTAGGCTTACCAGATGGTTTAAAGGTACATAAAAGTGGGATTATATTTGCTACAGGTCCCAATGGGTTATGGTTATTTAATAAAAATGCTGAGCTACTAGCTCAAATTGAAATGCCAAATATTAGTGCTAATCTAACGTTTAATCAATCACAAAACCGCGTTTATATAACAGCGCATACACAGCTATTGGCACTTGATTTAAAATAGTCTTGTTATTCTATTGTTAAATTAAAGCCCCTATAAACACGCTTGATAGGGGCTATTTACTCTTTGTTGCCTACATGAATGAAGGTAAGGGGCGTGAGCAGGACGCGGAAGCTTTGCTCGGTTTTTACTTAGCCCACTAGGTTACAAATCTCACGCTGCGATTAAATAGTCTCGAGTTTGAACAAATTTTAATTCTCAAAGATAAACAGACCTTCGGATAATTTCGCTTAATTAAACAGATAACCTTTACAACAACAAATACCTGTTGTAAATTGTTAACAATGAACAGTGTCATGTTAACTAATTCGGTGGCTTAATGAAAGTATCATCACAAACAATCAAAAGTGTAAAAGTCGAGTATTACCAAATTCCGCTAGCAGAAGTGTTAAGTGATGCAAAGCATGGCGATCACACTCACTTTGAAGTTATTACAGTGCATATTATGACTCACGACGGGTATGAAGGGATGGGATATACCTACACTGGCGGCAAAGGTGGTCGCGCAATTTATTCACTCCTTAACGATGAAATAAAGCCCGGTCTAATTGGACAAAATTCTATGTCTATCATGGCAATTTGGGACAAATTGCAGTGGGATCTTCATTATGTTGGCCGAGGTGGACTACTTAGCTTTGCGATTTCAGCAGTTGATATAGCGCTGTGGGATATTAAGTGTAAGCGCTTAAATGCACCATTATGGCAAGTTGCGGGTGGTAGCAGTGACCAAACAAAATGCTATGCAGGCGGAATAGATTTAAACTTTAGCCAAGAAAAACTGCTTAGTAATATAGATGGTTATTTAAATCGTGGCTTTAATGCAGTAAAAATTAAAGTCGGTAAACCCAACTTTAAAGAAGATATAGAACGTGTAGCCGCAGTAAGAGAGCTAATAGGTAAAGATAAAATACTTATGGTAGATGCCAATTACTCAATGACTGTTGAGCAAGCTATTCGTTTTGCTAAATCAATTGAAAAATACGACATAACCTGGTTTGAAGAACCGACTATACCTGATGATTACAAAGGCTTTGCTCGCATAGCACAAGCGACTTCAATACCGCTTGCAATGGGTGAAAATTTGCATACATTGCACGAATTTGGCTATGCGATTAGTCAAGCTAAATTAGGTTTTTTACAACCAGATGCATCAAATATTGGTGGCATAACAGGGTGGTTACATGTAGCGAGTATGGCATATACCCATAATTTACCTATTTGTAGCCATGGCATGCATGAACTACATGTATCACTGTTGGCATCTCAGCCTCACGCTGGTTTTTTAGAAGTTCATTCATTCCCTATAGATGAATATACAACACGTCCTTTAAAGCTTGAAAATGGGCAAGCGTGCGCGCCAGATATAATTGGGACGGGTGTAGAATTTGACCCTCAACTAATGAGAACACATTTAATTAAACAGTCGTAACTAGAAAAATTAGTAATAAAAGAAAAGAGTTGTTGTGTGTCCACAAATTCAGTGTAGAAATTATTTATCAAGGAATGAATGATAATCTCTTTGTCATAAGTTTTAATTTATGAGTACTGATTTTGTGGACGCTTTTATAAAGGTAAATAGTTATTGCCATTGCAAATATTGATTGTTTTACACAAACCCAAATTGCTAAGTCTGCTGTAAACCCGATGGTTGTAATTAACGCCGAGAATAGTTTTATTTCAATGCTTTAAATTAATTAGTTAAGGGCTCTCACAACCCCACCAAAGCCAGCTTAAATTGCTGGCTTTTTTTATATTTTAAAAATAGCAATAAAGAGCATCAAATTACCATTTTTAAGCCAAATCCGTGTATTTGTATCATTAAGTTGTGATTAAAATGGTGTATCAAAAATAGATTAATAATAGAAATTAGGTTTCATTATGACGTCAAAAGTAACTGGTATTAGCGAGTTTCCCGATGCGTTTGCACAGCAACGAAAAGTAACAGGAATGGGTCAAATGGATGACCAAAACGATCCTGTAAATATGATCTTAGGCTTAAAAGATGTACGAAAAGCAGCGCATAATTGTGCTGTTTTTCAATCGGGTGCTAAACCTGGACGTATTGTAATTCCATCAGAAGTGGCAATACGTGAAACACGCCAAATTCCGTTTGAAGTAGACCCTCCTCAGCACGGTGGCTTTCGTGAATTATTAAACCCTTGGTTTAAACGCCCATTAGATGAATGTTACCAAGCGCGTTTACAAACCATTATTGATGAAACTATTGAAAACGCCTTTAAAGCAGAGTCGTTTGATGTGGTGTCACAATTTGCTTTACCACTTCAATCTAAAGCGTTAACGCTGTTACTTAATACCTCAATGGATAAAGCACAAACATGGATAGATTGGGGTACTCATGTATTTAGAAGTGAAGACAGTGACCTTGATGGCGATAAAGCCAATATTCTATACAACTACATTGATGAGCAAATAGAAAACGCCATTGCAATCCCGGGTGATGATTTATATTCAGTGCTTTTAAATTCAGAGGCGAACGGTAAAAAGCTGAGTAAAGAAGAAATAAAAGGTGTGATGATCCTCACCTTTGCAGGGGGGCGCGACACCGTTATAAACGCGATCACAAACTCTATTGCCTACTTTAGCGAAAACATCAGCGATTTAAAGCGTATTGATGATCAGCCTGAAATATTAAACAGGGCCGTAGAAGAACTAATTCGCTATTTTTCGCCGCTTACGCAAATGGGCCGTGTCGCTACGCAAGACACAAGCGTATGTGAGCACGCTATAAAAGCCGACACACGAGTTTCGTTATGTTGGGCGTCGGCTAATCGCGATGAAAAGGTATTCAAAGATCCCAACAATGTCGACTTCGATCGAAAAGTTAACCCGCATATTAGTTTTGGTTTTAGCCATCACAATTGTTTGGGCGCAACGCATGCCCGCCAAATTCTACATCAACTAGTGTTATCACTTGCTAATAAAGTTGCTCAAATAGAGACAATAAAAGCAGATGAAAATATTGAAAAACTCGGTGAGTTTTCAAGAAAGGTAGGCTTTAACAGTCTGCACGTTAGCTTTAAATCAAAATAAAAACACCGTAGAAAATAGTTAAATAAATACAGTAACAAGTAAAAGTAGAGGATTAATACGATGGCGAAAGTAATATTTATAACCAAAAAAAACGATGCAGTTGAAGTAGAGGGCGACAGTGGCTCGCTAATGGAACTGGCATCAGCAAATGGTGTTGCTGGTATTGATGGTGATTGTGGCGGTGTATGTTCGTGTGCAACGTGTCATATTTACTTAACACCGGATGACTTTAAAAAAGTAGGTAAACCCGATGAGATAGAAAGCGACATGCTAGAGCTGGACGATAGCGTAACGCAATACAGCCGTTTATGTTGCCAAATTGAGGTGTCTGAAAATATTGATGGCATGACCTTCAGAGTAGCCAATTAAAAGCGGGTACAGCATTATGCAAAACACACAATTAGAGCCAAACTCACTGCAGCAAAGCGTTGTTATTATTGGTGCAAGCCATGGCGGCGTTAACTTTGCATTTAACTTACGCCAGCAAGGTTGGCTGGGTAAAATTATATTACTCGATAGCGATCCTGAACTGCCATATCACAGGCCACCGCTGTCTAAAAAAACGCTGCAATCGTTAGAGGTAAAATCAATACCTTTAAAGGTGCAAAAATCCTACACAGATAGCCATATAGATTTATGTTTAGGTGAGCGTGTTACTGCAATTAATAAAGATAACAAAACAGTGACTCTTAAAAATAATAAACAACTAGATTTTGATAAATTAGTGATCGCGACTGGTTGCTCGCCCTTTATACCCCCCATTAAAGGCCTTAGTGAAACTGTAGATGAATATGGCACCTCTCAATATTTCGCAATGCGAACACATAGTGATGCCGTAGCAATAAAAAAAGCGCTAAGTGCAAGCACTAACAAAGAAGTGGTGATTATTGGTGGAGGTTATATCGGCCTTGAATCGGCGTCATCCTTTATTGCACTTGGCGCTAAAGTAACGGTTATCGAAAAACAAGAAAAAATACTATCGCGAGTCACATCATCTGCTATGTCTAACTTTTTAACTGATTTACACAAAACGAAGGGGGTAGACCTGCAAACAGCAAAAGATATTGTACAAATTAAGCACACAAACAATAAACATTATGTGCAATGTAGTGATGGCAGTGAGTATCCCGCCGATTTTATTTTAATTGGCGTAGGTGTAAGGCTAAATACACAACTTGCAACAGATGCTGAGCTGGTGGTTGAGCAAGGCATAAAAGTAAATGACGTATGCCAAACATCACACCCTGATATCTACTCAATTGGTGATTGCACTATTCATTTTAATAAAATTTATAATCGTTGGATCAGACTTGAGTCGGTACAAAACGCAGTTGACCAAGCTAAAGTTGCTGCGCAGTTTTTAGCTAAAAATAATACGTCAGCTCCTGCACTCCCTTGGTTTTGGTCAGATCAATACGAATATAAATTACAAATAGTAGGTTTATCACAAGGCTATAACGAGATTATTAAGCGCCAAGAAGCTCCCGGTCAATTTTCACTTTGGTACTTTAATAACGACACACTGCTTTGTGTGGAAGCTGTTAATTATGCAAAGGCCTATGTACTTGGCACACAGGCTATTAAGCAAGGTTTAAAGGTAAACAAACAGGTATTGAACAATTTGACTATAGCACTTGCAAAACCTCAGTTATTTCAGGCGTAACTGCTGTCGATACTGATGCGGAGTCACTTTAAAGTGATGTTTAAACTGCTTAATAAAATACGACGGGCTAGAAAAGCTTAAATCGTAAGATATATCAGTCACCGAAACATCACTTTGCCCGAGTAACCGTGCGGCATTATATAACTTGTGCTGAATCAGGTAGTCGGAATAAGGCACTCTAAAGTGCTTTTTAAATACCCTTGAAAAATACGAAGGTGATAAATGGCAAAGGGCTGCGGCTTGCTCAAGTGACAGGTTAAGGCCGTTATTTGTTTTAAGCTCATTAATTACCGGAGCAAGCTTTTTAAAACTTGCTGAGCTACTTAATGACGTTTGCTGCTTAGATAAACTGCTTTTACCATATTCGCACACCATAGTGATTAAGCTATCAAACAGTTGAGCACAGGTTTTACTTTTAGGATTTTCGTTAAATTCGCTAAGCATCCAAGCGAGCAACTTATGAATCCTTTTTTGCATTTCAATGCTAAAGCTTAAATGCAAACCAGTTTTTAGTAATTCTATAAATTCTTGTAAGGCCTGATTATTAAGGCGTTCAGGCATAAATTGCACAATATACCAAGATTTAGGGCGCGGATTTAAAGCAAAGTCGTGGGTTTCCATAGCGGGTGTAAAAACGGCCTCAAAATCAGAAAGAATCGATTCACCTTGATGATAAAAATAAGTGCCGTCAATTTGTTCAAAAAATATAAATTCATGCACCTGATGAAAGTGCATAAAACATGAATAGCTATCGTGCTGAAGATAACTTACATGATGAATTTCGAAATCGTAACCGTCTTTTATACAAAACGGTTCACAGTAAATTGTCGGTTGCTTCATAACATAATACTTATATTTAGAGACTTAGGAGTCTACATGTACAAGGCAAAAGCTGCAATTGCAGATGGAAAAGGCGGTTTTTTCTTCGATACCGTTAATGTCGGAAAACCAAGTGCTGGCGAAGTAAAAATTAAAATAAAAGCCTCAGGTATTTGTCATACAGATTGGGATTCAATTAAAACGTGGAATAAAAAATTTATCATTGGTCATGAAGGCGCAGGAACCGTTGTTGAGTTGGGCGAAGGTATAACGGAATTTACTATCGGCGATAAAGTAATACTAAATTGGGCAATTCCGTGTGGTGAGTGTTTCCAGTGCCAAGAGGGTAATTTACACATTTGTGAAGTAAATAGCCCCGTAACTGGCAATGGTTTATGCGGACACGCAGGTAAACAAGCGTGTGAGCATAATGGCAATAGCTTAGAGCGCTCATTTCATTTAGGTACGATGAGCGAATACACCGTCGTTAAGGCTGCTGCAGTTATAAAAATACACAGTGACATTCCTTTTCCAAGTGCAAGTATTGTTGGTTGCGGCGTAATGACCGGTTACGGATCAGTAGTTAATGCAGCTAAAGTAAAAGCAGGTTCTTCAGTGGCCGTATTAGGCTGTGGAGGCGTAGGACTAAATGCAATACAAGGGGCTGCAATTTCAGGCGCCGCTAAAATAATAGCAATTGATTTGTCACCGGAGCGATTAACACAAGTTAAAGCATTTGGTGCTACACATACCGTACTTGCTAAAAAGTATGACCCTGATTTAGTTCACATGATAAACGAAGTTAAAGCGCTAACAAATAGTCGCGGAGCCGATTATGCCTTTGAGTGTACAGCAGTGCCGGCACTTGGTTCAGCGCCATTAGCATTAATACGCAGCGCGGGAGTTGCGGTACAAGTGAGTGGCATTGAGCAAAAAATAGATTTTGATTGCGAACTATTTGAGTGGGATAAAATTTATATAAATCCGCTCTACGGGCAATGTAATCCTAAGCGCGACTTTGCTCAAATACTAGACCTTTATGACGCAAAAAAGCTCAAGCTCGATGAGCTAGTCACAAAAACTTACTCGTTAGATGAGTTACAAACAGGCTTTGACGACATGCTAGCAGGGCGTATCGCTAAAGGTGTCGTCGTGTTTGATGATTAAAGGAGTATAAAATGGCAATTCATCGTTTAGAAATATCAAATAGCAGCTACACCGCTGATAACTTTGTAACGCTAACCGCGTATAGCAGCCACTTAAAAGGGCGAGGTGATATAAGCATTTACCAAGAAGCAACCAGTAATAAAAATGTACCTATAATTGTATTACTGCATGGTGTGTATGGTAGCCACTGGGTGTGGAGCCAGCTAGGGGGCGTACATAAAGTGTATCAGCAGCTTCGTAGCAGTGGCCTTAACGAGTTTGTATTAGTGATGCCATCAGATGGCGCGCACGCCGAGGGCAGCGGGTATTTGCCACTTAAAAATGCAGATTATGAAGCATGGATAGTTGATGATGTGATTAGCGCTGTTATTCAAACTCAACCAATGTGCTCGAGCTCATCAAATATTTATATTACGGGCCTTTCAATGGGAGGGTATGGAGCATTATGTTTAGGTGCAAAGCATCCAACTATTTTTAGCGGTATATCAGCGCATTCATCAATTACTGAGCTTGACGACTTTAATCACTTTGTTGATGAACACACTCTAAAGCCACTAAAAAAAACCACTGATAAGTACAAAGGCGACGTGTTTAAAACATTGAGCGCGAATAAAAAGACATTACCGCCACTGCGATTTGATTGCGGAAAAGACGATGTACTTTTTAGTGCTAATACTGCGCTTGCAAAAAAGCTAGTTGATGAAAATGTTCCTCATACGTTCGATATTTTTGCAGGCACCCATTGCTGGGAGTATTGGCACGAACATGTAGCTAAAACTATGATCTTTTTTGCTCAATTAGAAAGCAAAACTCACACACAATTAAAATAAGGAAATAACCCATGAAAGTCATTAGCTCACTTTTAATTGCATTTGCATGTACTGCATCAAGCAATTTAGTCGCACAGCCAGAAGTATCCGTAAATTTAAACGTAAAGCGAAGTATTGACGGCCTATCAACCTTTGATAGAAGCAAATATATTGTTATGCACTCGATGCTAACAACAACCGATTGGAAGGGGGAAAAGATAAGCTCGACTACTTACTTAACGACCTTGATGTGTACTTTGGTCGTGATAACGGTTCTATGCCGTATTACGCGACTCAAGTTGAGCAAAACCCAAATAATCTAGGGTACGCAAGCCCTGAGAGTATCGCTGCTTATGGCAAAACTGCTCGCGAAGATTATTATGGTAAAACGTTGTCGAAGCTTCATAAATACGACAATAGAGCCCATGTAATGATAGGCGGGCAAATTAATCAGTTTTGGATTGGTAATCATAAAGGCAAAGGCGAATGGAGCTTTGCTAATACCGATGCCGTGGGTCAATACATGGGACATTTTGTAAATGAATTTTATCGAAATGACAACCAAGGACCGAACAAAGGCCCAGCACGCCCACAATACCTTGAAATACTTAATGAGCCACTTTACGAACTTGTTGATGTACATCACGGTAAGCCTATCGATACATTTATTTTTCATAACGAAGTAGCCCAAGGCATACGAAAAGTTAATACAAGTATTAAGATTGGTGGGTACACCACTGCCTTTCCATGGTTTGACGATAACAATTTCAATCGTTGGGATGAGCGAATGAAGCTATTTTTAGATACCAGCGGTGAATACATGGATTATTTTTCGATTCACCTTTATGACTTTGGCTACTTAAACCGCGATAAAGGCGTTGCTAACTTTAAAGGAGCCCGTATAGAAGCCACTATGGATATGATGGAGCAATACGAAAAGCTTAAACTAGGTAAGGTAAAACCTTTCATGATTTCGGAATACGGCGGGCGTGACCATAAAACAGAAGCAACGCCATGGACTGCAATAAATGACTGGCAAACTATGAAATCGTTTAGCCCTATGATGATGCAATTTATGGCTAAACCGAATCTCATACTTAAAGCCATTCCATTTAGTTTAGCAAAAGCAGAGTGGAGTGGTAATGAGGGACGCGATTATGCTTGGCGCTTACTACGCCACAATGACGAAAAAACAGGTGAAACAGGCGATGAATATGTATTCACCGACATTATTAAATTTTATCAATTGTGGTCAGATGTAAATGGCACACGTGTTAATACTGAATCAAACGAAGCCGACTTACTAGTAGATAGTTATGTAAACAATAACAAAGCATATGTAATTATCAGTAATTTAGAAACAAGTGCTAATAGCGCCTTGCTAAATTTAACAGAGCTACCAAGCAATCCGATTAATAACATTAAAATTAAGCACTTGCACTTTGCTAATGGTGAGCCAACACTTACAACAACATCACAAAATATTGGTGTAAAAAATGAGTTACCAAAAAGCATTAACATAGGCGCAGAAGCCACAGTAATTATTGAATATACGTTCAGCGACAATATAAAAATTATTGCTGAGTCTGACGAGCATAAATACTATGCAACAACCTACAAACAGGCAATTAAAGCCAATACAGCGCTTAAATTTAACATTAACGATGTAAAAATAAGTGAATATGGTAAAGGTATATTGCGTTTAAGTTTTGGTAGAGAGCATGATTTAGCTCAACAACCTATCGTTAAAGTAAATGACACTTTAGTTACTGTACCAACCGATTATGCCGGTGATGAGCAAGTATTTCGCCCACAAGTATTTAGTATGCTAGAAATCGAAGTACCAAACGAACTGTTAAAAACCAATAATACAATATTAGTTACATATCCTGATGATGGCGGATTTGTTAGCAGCGTGACGCTCCAAGCGTTTGAGTACAGTGATGATATTTAATTTAAAAAACTAACTATTTGTTATGATATAAAAAGCAAGGTCACTAATTATTAGTGGCCTTAGTTGTTATTCGTCCGCTTTTTAAATTCATAGACAATCTTTAATTATCACAGAAGTCTTATTAAATTTTAAAAATAGATGGCATAATTCGTATGCATTAGTGATTGATCTTTATGTGTATTATATTTACTTGTGCTATTGGCCGAAAAGAAAACAGATGCCTTAATGGTTGGCGGAAGCTTATTTTATGTTTATCCCGCACTACTTGTTTATGGGGTACCAATATCAATTTTATTAAAAAAATTTAATGTTTTTAATTTACCTATGGTTCTTTTAGCGAGTGTAACTCCATTTATTATAATTATTCCAATGGGATGGAATGAGCCTATAATACCCTTATTTGTAATTTGCTTTGGCTCTATTGTTGTGGCTATAGGTTGTTGGTATACACGTTTACTCTTATTTAAAAATAAAAAAATAACCAATAACCTGTTGCAGTTTAAAAGAGAGTTACCGACTATCAATCATAAGTATATCTAGTTTATGTTGAGCCCTGGTTTGATTTTTTATGTCGATAGGTTCAATCATTTCGCATTCGTCTCTGATCATTTCAGGAATGAGGCTTGGGTAGTGGCGACAGTCCTCTGGGCGGTCGAGGTAAATACTGCAGGTATACATATTTTTAGCGAGAGGATCTTTTTTAGGCGCAATTTCTAAAAATGGGCACACTTGAAGTCTTAAGCCTGTTTTTGGGTCAAACCAAATTTCGTTGTTTTTAACGTATTCATAAATTTCGGGGTTAAAGAGCTCCCATAAATCTATTTCCTCTTTCGTTGCGCTTAAATCGCCGCCGCCATATTTAATACAGCATTTACCACACTGGTTGCATTCTTTCATAATTTGCTAATTTGGTTGGCTGTTAACGAGTTTAAGTTAGTTATTAGTGTAGCACCAAATTTATTATTAACGCTCTACTGAATTTACCCTTCCTTTAATTTTTGGGTGTGTAAACAATAGTTAGATACAATAACTTAAGTTAAAACCCTTTGTTACATTTTATATAGTACAGGCTTTATTTAATGGTTTACTCTAAAGGTAGCGAAAAATATTACAAACCCCGCTTGAGCAACTGTGTGATTGTTAAATGTTGCTGAGCGCAGATACCTAAGCAGGGCGTTATTATGAAGGAGGCTGTCACTAAGTTAAAAACAGAATTTAATGCAAAGCTATTGTATTGGAACAATCTTAAAAGTAGCAAAGCCAAAGCGGCAATCATCCTATTATTTTTAGTTGTCATTGCACTTAAAGTCTTTACGACCATTTTTACGTTGGATTGGGTTGCAAGTTTATTCAGCGTGTAAGTTTACCAAGAGTAATTGCGATAAAGTTTAATCTCAGAGTGTTTAACGCCTACGCGATGTTCATTATTAATGTATTATTACGCTATACACCAAATTAAATAAATCAGTTGTTTAAATACGTTTTATAATGACTGTAATGATACATTTTAGCTAAATTGAGTGAGTAAATGAGTTTAGCTGCATTAAAGGATAACCAGTGATGATGAATACAAAAGTATATAAAGCGGTACATGATCTAGCAGAAGATTTAATGGCGGCGGCTAACAAAAATAACCGTGAAAAGTTTGAGTCGTTATTTGCTCAATTAAAAGCTATTTGTATTGAAAACGAAAACACCTCAAAAGATCACCCTGTACAATGGGAAACTTTAGCTGATTTTACCGAAGAGTTAGAAGAGGCAATTACTACTTACGAAAAAGCATTAGAAAAGTCGATTGCGATTAATAACAAAGATCACATGTCGTCGGTTTCTTTTTCAATGGCTACATTACAGCTTGAGCTTGGCCAAAAAGATGAAGCTATTAAAAACCTTCAAAATGCTAAAGTCAGCGCCAATAAAATTGAAGACAAAGAGCTTAAAGCTGAAATACACGACCTACTAGAGTCGCTTATTGAAGAAGAAGGTTAAATACATAAAAGTATAACTTATCCATATTAAATGTGATTTTTGTGGATTTAGCTTGAGCTTAATAAAGCGCTGATGGTTTATACCCTCAGCGTTTTTTTATGTTCGCTATAAATACTAAACCAAAATAAAAGGCTTACTATTGAGCTAGCTTATTCATAAAGTCGATAATGTACTTTGCAATTTCTACTGGTTTTTCTTCAACGCTAAAGTGCCCTGAATCGAGTAAATAGAGTTCAGCGTTCGGTACATCTTTTAAGTATGCTTTAGCGCCTTCGGCTATGAATGCTGGGTCGTTTTTACCCCATACAATTAACGTTGGTGGTTGGTACTTGCGTAAATAAGCTTGCCACTTTGGATAGTCGAGAAGGTTGTTGTAGTAATCTTGTAGCAATTGCACTTGAATTACTCTATCGGCTTTGGTTTGTAAAAAGTGAAGATCGTGCGTCCAGCTATCTGGGCTCATCACTTCTGGGTTACTTTGTACGTCTCGTAAATACTGCTTATTAATAATGGCTTGTTCAGACGTGAACGAATAAATTTTATCTTGCTGAGCTTTCGAACTATCTTCATTCGCGGCTTTAAAAAATGCTTGCCTCGGTAGGGTTAGCCCCTCTAAATACGCATTACCATTTTGTACAATAAGTGCATCAAGTTTATTAGGATTACTTAACAGCATTCTAAAGCCTACAGGTGCTCCAAAATCTTGAATGTAGAGGCTGTAGCGCTTTACTTTAAGCGTTGTCAGTAGTCCTTCAACATATCTAGCCAGTAACTCAAATGTATATTTTTGAGTTTCTGGGTTTGGGCGGTCGCTATAACCTGAGCCTAAATAATCAGGTGCTATCACATGATAACGCCCTGATAAAAGAGGAATAAGCTCACGGTAGCTATGTGATGACGACGGATAACCATGTAAAAGTACAATTGTTTGCTCATGTTGCTTGCCTGCTTCTCGATAAAATATTTTTTTACCATTTACGTTTGCATATTTGTAAGTGGTTTTTGAAGGCCATACAGCATCTGTGGCGTACACTTTGGCGGTAAGTGTAGACATAGATACTAATAAAAACACAATAAATGAGGCGATGTGAGCAGGTCTTATTTTAAGATTGTTTTGTATATCTGGGTGCATAACTAAACTCGTTAATGTTTTGGTAATACTGCTTTATTAACAAATTAGACCAGCCATCTTAATAATTACATTCATTAAAACTTCCAATTTACTTAAATGTCTAAGTATAAAATATAATAATTGTTAACAGTTTAACCTCTAAAATATCAATTCGAATCTGTCGTAAAAAAATATATTCTTAAAAAACTAAGTGCATATATAAAAATTTAATTCTTGTACTTATTTCATGCCGATAAATTAAAAAGTATTTAGTAACATATGCTTACGGTTGTTTTTTGTCGTGTGTGTTATAAGTGACTATTATTTGTAACTATAAATATTGTGTTCATGTTGTTCATTTAAACTTTAAATTCACGTGCCTATTTATGGTACTAAAGCGTGAAATTTGAACAAATCATTAATTTATTGTTGCATACAGTTAATTGTTGACATTATATTGATTGTGAATTCGATGCCTTTACACAAAGGATTAATTTTCACACCAAGATAGGTAACAAAAAATGAAAAAAAGCTCATTGTATTGCGCGATTTCGAGCGCGCTATTACTTTCAAGCGTTTTTAATGCACACGCTGGCACTGTTATTAAACAAACGTCTTCACAAATGTGTTTTAGAACCGCTGATAATGCAGTAAATGGTACTCAAGTAGTATTAAACAATAACTGTAGCGGTGATGCAGCAGGGTTTAGCTGGACATCTGGTGGGAGTATAAAGCACGTTAAGTCGGGTTTATGCGTCCACCCTGGCGGCTTAGCAAACCCCGTCGATGGACAGCAACTTGTTTTGTGGTCGGGTTGTGACTTTGATAACCGAGTGAAGTTTACTAAAACGTCGGCTAATGCTATTAAGCATGTATCAGGAGGTAAATGTGTTCAACCAACTAACACATCAGACGGTAGTAATTTAGTTGTTAAATCGCAGTGTGGTGCAAATCAAAGTAAGTTTGTTGTTGAGCAACAAGTAAATAGCGGTGCAAACGTTAGTAACGATACAGTCAAGGTACAGTTTAATATTGATACTAAGCATGCGGTGGGTCAGTTTGATAGTTTTGATCGTCGTAAGTTTATTACATTGCACTCATCTAATACCGAAAGTGACTGGTTTGGAAATAATGCTCAAAGTTTAAATGCGCCTAATGCTGATCCTAATTTAATGACGAACTTTTTAGAAAATTATGATGTATATTTTGGCCGCGATACCGGCAGCATGAAATATCAATTAACACAGTTACCAGAAGATTCGGCTAAACCAGGTTATGCAAGTGCGGTAACGGCTACAACTAATGGTGGCGGTGTTAAATGGAATTACTCCAATATTACCACAGATGAAGCTAAAGCAATGCGAAAGCATGAAGGGCGTAACAGTGATTTAATTGTCGCAGCACAGCAGCACCCTTATTACCCAGATGGTACTAAAATTGGTAACCAAAACTGGTCTTTTTCGCAAACTGATACTGCCGGCGAACCACTAGGCACCGCGCTTGGTGATTATATGGCGCAGTTTTTACAAAAGTACTTTAAAGCTGGCGCATCAGATACTCTAGGTCAAAAGCGCCCAACATACCTTGAAGTTATGAACGAGCCACTATTTGAACTACACGACTTTCCTCATAAAGGTTATGACAAAGAAAGTCTATATGACATCTTTAGGCTACATAACTCAGTTGCAGATGTAGTTCATAATAATTCAGCATTGAACGATGTAAAAGTAGGCGGTTTTACAGTGGCATTTCCTGATTATGAAAAAGGGGCAAACTATTTTGATAATTGGAAGCAACGCGACAAGGCATTTCTAGATATTGCAGGAGATAAAATGGATTTTATTTCGATGCACTTATACGATTTTCCAAACTTTCCAGGCGGCCCTGGTGGTCAACATCAAGAGCAATACCGTAAAGGTAGTAACATGGAAGCGACTCTTGATATGGTTGAGCAATACATGGCTTATAAATGGGGGAGTATTAAACCAATAGTCATTTCGGAATATGGATCGCAACTGCAAGGGTCTTTTGGCACTAAATGGACACCGCAACGTGATTGGCTATGTTTAAAAGCAATGAGCTCTATGCTTATGAGCTTTATGGAAAGGCCTAACCGTATTGATAAAGCCATACCGTTTATTCCATTAAAAGCAGAGTGGGGCCGTATAAGCGATACCATTCCGTATTACTGGCGTTTACTACGTCAAGCTAAAGAGGGAGAAGGTGAAACCGGCGAGCAGTGGGTTTACACCGAAATGGTTAAGTTTTACCAGCTTTGGTCAGATATTAAAGGGACGCGAATCGATAGCTGGGCGAGTGATTTGGATATACAAGCAGATGCTTATGTTGATGGCAAAGATGTTTATTTGGTATTAAACAGCCTTGAAAATTCACCAACCAATATTGATTTAAGTGTTTTAGGCGGTGGTTCTAATAGCGTTACTGGCGTAAACATTAAGCATTTACATCCTGATGCTCAAGGTAAACCAGTCCTTGATGATAACGATAGTACAGTATTACCTGATTTAGTTAATTTGGGCACAGAGTCAACGATGATCATTAAAATTAGTCATCAAAGTAATGTGATAATTAATAATATTAATCAAGAAACTAAGCACTACGCAAGTGCTGTGGTTAAAGATATTGTTGCTAACTCAACTCAGTTTTTTACAATTAATAACGTTGATAAAGGAACTAATGGCGAGGCAGTATTACGCTTAGGTGTTGGTCGTCCTCATGGTAAGTCGCTTACACCTACGGTTTCTGTTAATGGTAATAAAGTCGCTGTACCTACTGATTTTAGAGGGTACGACCAGGTTAATGGAGGGTTAGGACGCGAACGTTTCTTTGGTGTACTTGAAATACCGGTACCTTATAGCGACCTTGCAAAAACGAATAGTATTGAAGTGACATTTCCAGACACTGGCGGCGCTGTTAGTTCACTTACATTACAAAACTTTAAAATGAGTAAAAGCATTACTCGCTAAAAACGTGTAATAAAGGTTTAGTAATAAACAAACTGCGGGTTTATCTATATGATAGCTTCGCAGTTTTTTATTTGTATCGCTACAACTGCCTAACACAATACAAATAAACTAATACTAAATATGCGAGGAATGGCTTTAGGTGTATTTTTGCTGTTAAGCCTGTGAGTTTTATGCTTAATAATGAGTACAAGGTACTCATTATTAAAAATAAACACTATTCTCAGAGCGTTAAACTTAGCATGGTTGTTTTATTAATTTAATTGGGTATGTTTTAGAGGAGTTCCACTGGCCTACATATAAGTTGTCGTCTTGATCTACGCAAATACAATGCACGTGATTAAAAATGTCCCCGTTACTTTGCATCGGCTGTAGTTCACCATTTTTGTACTGGGGTTGCGGTGCTCCTAAATTAGCTATGAGCGTGTTATTTTTATCAAATATACTAATAAAGCCAGAGTCGTCAGCATTTTTATTGTCAATATGCGACCAGCAAACAGGTGCATAAAATAGTTCGCCTTTGAACACGGGACCGCCAATATATGCCCCATTAGCGCTAATTCTATCAAGGTACTTACCATCAAACGAAAATACTTTTAAACATTGCTCAAAACGAGAGCTTACTATTAATGTGGGATTTGATGGATCGCGTAAGTCTACTTCAATACCGTGGGTGTTGTGTAAATTGTAATTTTCGTCATCATTATGGTGACCGCCCCAATGGTTTATATAGCGGCCTTGTTTATCATAATGCAGTAAAAAGTCGCTGCCATAACCATCGGTTACATATAAGTCCCCATTGGGGGCAATGGCAATATCAGTAGGACGAAAAGGTTGCTCGGGTTTATAAGCACCGCACGTTTGTGGGTGGCCAATACTGTAAATCAGTTTGCCATCTAAGGTCATTTTGGAAATAAAGCCAGCCTGTGGAATGACATTGTTAGTAGGGCTATCCCATTGCTCTGTGCTGTGACCATCCCAGTGGCGATTAACAATCCAGCCACTATCTACAATGTATAAAAATTCTTGCTCGCCTTCTTTTACAATTTTTATAGCGTGTCCACCAGGAAAAGAGCTTCCAAAAGCGTCAAGTAATTCACCGTTTTGGCTATACACTAAAATATTATTAGTCGTGTTATCGGTGATCATAAATATTCTCCCTTGTGAGTCCATCACCATCGCATGACAATTTTCTATAGGGTATTTATTTGGGTTTAACTTCCCCCAGTGGGCGTCTATTTTGTATTTAAATTGACCTTGGCCAATTATTTTCCCGTGCGGGTCTTCGTCATTTTTAGGAGTAGCGTGAGGTATAAGGTGTTTTTGCTCTGAGGTTAACATACAGAATTTTCCATATAAAAAAACCAGCTTATGCATTGGGCTATAATGCATAAGCTGGTTTAGGCTAGAAGGTTACTTTAAGTGCGTTCTTTTGCTTTAAAATTTAAAATAGCATCATCGTTAACGCGATTTAAAGGGTAATAAACAGCTTCGTTTTCTTTAAATGGTTGGTTGCTAATCGCATTGTAAGCACTGATCATTGACCAGCGAGGTTCTGCAGCACGGTTTTGATTTGATTTATGCAGTAAATTACAGTGGAAAAACAGTACATCACCTGGTTCAAGTTCTACATTGATAAGTTCATGGTACTTCATTGCTTCTTCTACAAACTCTAAACAGGCGCCTTTTTGGTCACCCGTTTTACTGTGATCTAATCGTCCCAAATGATGTGAGCCTTTAAGTACTTGCAAGCAACCATTTTCTTGCGTCGCTTTATTAATGGCGACCATACAGCTAATTGATTTTGGATAAAGCATGTAGTTATCACGATGCCAGTAGCCAAAATCTTGATGCCATTCCCAGGCGCCACCTACAAATGGTTCTTTCATCATAATTTTAGTGCTGGTGTGGTACACCTCTTCGCCAATAAGTGTTTCGCATACTTCAATTAAACGACGACCGCGAGAAAACATACTGTATAAATCGTCGCCTGTTTTTTGCCATAAACAGACTTTACTTACAGCGCCGTCGGCGTCTTTTTTGTCCCATGCTCGCTCATAGAGTGTATCGTCATTAAAAGCAGTTTGTTGTAATAGCTCAATTTCATCAGCGCTGTAGTAATTTTTGACAATAATATAACCATCACGGTGAAAATCAGCTATTTGTTGTGGTGTTAAATAAGTGTGTGACATAAATATATTTCCATTTTCTCTTACAGTTGTATATTGTTAACAATGATTGCTCGGTTAAGCATTTAGGTCAAGCGTAATTTATATAAAAATATAGAATTCATATATGAATGGGTTTTGTTTTATTAAGTTATTGATTTTAAATTATTATTGAAAATTTCAAACTAAAAAAAAGTTTTAAATTTATATATAAACAAACGTATTGTTTATCAATTTTAAAAGGCATAAATAAGTACAAATGAACGATAAATCAAAAACTAAATATGCAGTTCCTGCTTTAGATAAGGGGTTGGATATATTAGAATTTTTAGCAAAAAATAAAAGGCCTTGTACACAAAGTGAGATAGCGGCTGGTATTTTAAAAACACCTAACGAAGTCTATAGAGTACTTGTTGGGCTTGAAAAGCGCGGTTATCTAATTCGCTCTGAAACCTCTGGTCGATATCATTTGTCATTAAAGTTGTATAATTTATCGCGAAGTATTTCACCAATGGATAATGTACTAAAATCGGCCTTGCCACATATGGAAGATCTAGCTGTAAATATTGAACAGTCATGTCATCTAAGTATGCTTTATCAAAGCCAAGCTATGGTGGTAGTGCAAGCGCGTAGCAAAAGCCCTATGCATTTGAGTATTGCAGAGGGGGCTTTATTTCCACTTAGTAGCTCAAGCGCGGGTAAACTGCTTTTAGCCAACAGTAATGACGAAGTGCGGCAAATGCTTATCGAACACGATGAAATTTACAGTGCTAGTAAAGACGCCTATAAAGCATTATTAAATGAGCTAAACACAATCAAAGTGCAAGGGCACATAATGCAAAGCAATCCACTTATCGCCGGAGTACACGATTTTAGTGTCTTAATTGGCAAGCCTAATGCAAATTTAATAGCTGCATTGACCATTTCTTCTTTTGACTCAACCCTAAACACTCACGCTAATAAACACAGTGTAATTAGCGAGCTTAAAAATACCGCAAAAAAAATAACCTCGTTATTAGAGCGCTAATACCAACTGGCGCTTTTGTAGGAAGCAACCCGCTCAACAATCATGCATAAGTCTCAGTACTTTACTGCTTGCTTACAATATCGAATAAAAAACCAACGCTAACTGTAAAATAAATGGTCAATTTGTTTGACTTAGTTAGCTAAACTAATTTATTGTAAAGTTAATTGTTAACAATATTTTGGTAACAATAAGCATCCCGTAAATAATCCGTCAACGATTACACGTAATAAACACAATATTTAGGTGCAAAAATGACTAACACACAATTTAAATTAAATGCGATTTGCGCAGCAATGCTGATAACTTCTCCTGTAAGTTATGCCGCACAGGAAAACGAGACAACTGTACAAAGTGATGTTGAAGTTATCCAAGTAACTGGTATTAGAAGCGCATTAAGTAAATCTGCGTCAATAAAACAAGACTCATCGGGCGTGGTAGATGCTATTTCAGCTGAAGATATTGGTAAGTTACCAGATACTAACCTAGCTGAATCGCTGCAACGTATTAGTGGTGTATCAATCGACCGTGCAAACAATGAAGGCAACCAAGTTAGTGTCCGTGGTTTTGGTCCAGGTTTTAACCTTGTCACCTTAAATGGCCGCCAAATGCCTAACTCCTCTGTATTGCAAGAGGCGGGTGTTTCACGCAGCTTTAACTTTAGAGAAATAGCAGCAGAAAGTGTATCGGGTGTGTCTGTTTATAAAACAGGTAAAGCGAATGTAGCCTCCGGAGGGATTGGCGCAACCATTAATATAAATACAGCAAAGCCGTTTGATTTTGATGGCTTTAAAGCCTTTGCTAATGCAAAAGGAATATTAGATACCAGCTCTGAAGATTCTAATTTAACACCTGAAATTTCGGGAATGGTTAGCCAAACATTTGCAGACGATACATTTGGTGTTTTACTTGCGCTGTCGCATTCAGAGCGAGAAAGTGGCCGAGAGCGCGTAGGTACATCGCAAGGCTGGGTACGTAATCGCGCTAACCCCACAGGAGTAGATAGCAGTGCAATTGATACAACAGCTAATCCAACGGGTACTTATTGGGTACCTTGGACGCCAGAAATGGAGCGATTTGAAACTAAGCGCGAGCGTCAAAATGCGCAGCTGGTTTTACAGTATGCTCCAAGTGATAACTTAACGGCTACGCTGGATTACACTTTATCGCGCTTCGAAGAAACTAGTAACACCAATAAAATGGCATTTTGGTTCGATAATCCAACCGGTACAACTGATGCCAACGGTACGTTAGTTGATATTAAAAATGCAAATGATGAGTTGAATTTTTGGGCGTGGGAACTCTACGAAAAAAAAGAAAATGATTCACTAGGCCTTAACTTAGCGTGGCAAGCCAGCGATTCATTGAAACTTACGTTTGACGCTCATAACTCTACATCGCACTCAAACCCTGATGGAGATACTGCCGAAACGATTGCTAACTTAAAAAATGTACCGGGTTCTGTTAAATCAATTGGCGCTAACTTTTCGGGTGATATTCCGAGTATTACTGTCGATGACTCTACATTGCCAGGCGGTGCATACGATCCTGCTAATATCGTATCTGATTTATATCAGCGCCGTGGCTATGAAATGAAAAATACCATTAAGCAGTATCATGCAAGTGGACAATGGGAGAATTTGAAGAGTGGGGCACTCAGCGCTATTAATTTTGGTGTAATGTATACCGATTACCAAATTGATACTTATCTTTCTGAGCAGTTTTCATTTGTCGATATTCCCCTAGACAACCTAGGGCTAACCTTTGATGAACAAGGTGACTTTGCTGATGAGTTTTCAGGTTCTGATCAGCTATTTCCATTTATTCCACTTTACAGTGCCAACGATTTTGTAGATATTGTCAGAGATGAAGGATTATTTATTGAGCCAAATATTTCTACAAATGGGGTTGAGGAGCAAACGCTCGCGATATATGTATCATTTGATCTTAAAACCGAATTTAACGATATTCCAATTGATATGAATGTCGGTGTGCGCTACGAAGACACCGATGTAACAGGTTATTCAGTCAAGCCTGGGGTTGTTGCTTTTAACTATCGTCATGCTGAAGAACTTCGCCCTGTATTTGCTGCAACAGCAACACCGCAGGAGCTTGAAGGTGGTTATACACGTATATTACCAAACTTTGATATAAGCGCCGACTTAGATGACGGCTTTAAAACTCGTTTTTCATATAGTCGTACATTAGCCCGTGCAGGTATTGGTGGTATGTTCCCATCAACTACCATTAATGCCCGTCCTGAAGGACCGTTTAATGCATCGCAAGGTAACCCTAACTTATTGCCAATTACATCAGATAACTTTGATTTTTCAGTTGAGTGGTATGGAGACGACGGAAGCTATGCATCGGTTGGTTACTTTAAAAAGTTTGTTGAAAACTTCATTGGTGCAGGCGTAGTGCAAGGTACGCTAAATGATGTAAATGGCGAGCCGTTACGCGATCCAAGTGTTAACCCCCGCCCTGGTTGTCCTGATAGTTCAGATACACCTAACCCAGCATGTTTAAGCCAAGCGTCAGACCCGATTGTTAAATTTGATATTGCAACGCCAGATAATCTTCAAAATCGTGAAGTAGATGGTTGGGAATTAAATGCGCAGTACATGGTGCCTGATACAGGCTTTGGCGTCGTTGCTAATTATACGATAGTTAATAGCGATGAATCGTTTAAACCGTATGATTTTGACCAAACAATTGCACTAGCAGGACTAAGCGACTCAGGTAATTTGGTCGGCTTTTACGAAAACGATGATTACCAAGTTCGTTTAGCCTATAACTGGCGCGATGATTTCTTACTGTCTTTGGGAACTGAGCCTACATTTACAGAGGCGTACGGTCAGCTAGATTTTAGTTTTAATTACACCATTAACGACACCTTGGGTGTTAGCTTTGATGCACTTAATTTGACTAATGAAACAACACGCCGCCATGGTCGTTTTGCAGAGCAATTAGTATCTGCTGAGCAATATGGTCCGCGCTTTAGCATTGGCTTAAGTGCTAAATGGTAAATGATAAGTTAGTTTTTGACAAATAATACAAAACGACAGCTCAGCGCTGTCGTTTTTGCCTTTTAACTAACGAGGTTGCTATGAACGATGATATTAAATCAATAGTAATAGTTGGCGGTGGAACAGCAGGATGGCTAAGTGCAGGAATAATTGCAGCTTATTTACAAAAGCATCACAGTAAAAAAATAAATATTACGCTGTTAGAGTCATCTGATATTCCAACAGTGGGAGTAGGTGAGGGGACGTGGCCTACTATGCGAAGAACCCTTAAAGATATGGGAATACGTGAGAGTGAGTTTATTCAAAAGTGTAATGTGTCGTTTAAACAAGGCGCCAAGTTTGCCAAATGGATTACAGGTGAAGAGGACGACTATTACTATCACCCGCTTGAACTACCAACAGGGATGTATGAACATAACTTAGCTACTAGTTGGCTAACTAAAAACGAGCCAAAACTTCCTTTTGCCCAGTATGTAAGTGCGCAGCAATCAATATGCGAAAGCGGATTAGCTCCCAAACAAATCACCACACCCGAATTTAGTGCAATAGCAAATTATGCTTATCACTTGGATGCAGGCTTATTCGCTACATTCTTAAAAAACCACTGCATTAATAATCTTAATGTTAAACACATTGTAGGCACTGTCGTCGGTGTAAACAATTGCACAAATGGCGATATTAAAAGCGTTAGCCTTAATAATAAAATAGAGATAGCTGGGGATCTATTTATTGATTGCAGTGGCTTTAAATCGTTATTACTAGGTGAGAACTTAGGGGTGGGGTTTAAATCTTGTAAAGATGTATTATTTGCTGATAGTGCGCTTGCCATACACATGCCATACAAAGATGACGAACCAATATGCTCGCATACTTTATCTACAGCACAAACATCTGGCTGGATTTGGGATATAGGGTTACAAACACGCCGTGGAGTAGGGCATGTGTACTCTAGTAAACACATTAGTGATGAAGATGCTAAGCAGCAATTATTTGATTACTTAAATATTAATAAAGATCAGCAAAGCGAATACAAAGTTAAAAAGCTTAGTTTCGAACCAGGACATCGTGAAAAATTTTGGCATAAAAACTGTGTCGCAGTAGGCCTCTCAGCTGGTTTTTTGGAGCCACTGGAAGCCTCTGCTTTATTACTGGTAGAAATATCAGCCAATTTTGTTGCCCAGCAATTTCCGGCCAATAGGCATGTAATGAATATAACTGCGCAGCGTTTTAACCGCACATTTAGTTATCGATGGGAGCGAATAATCGACTTTTTAAAGTTGCATTATATGTTGAGTAAACGAACCGACAGCCCATTTTGGCAAGCGCACTGTCATCAAAGTACTATTCCACAAAGCTTAAAAGATAACTTATCACTTTGGGAATTTCATACACCAAGCGATAACCACTTTGATCATTCACAAGAAGTGTTTCCAGCAGCAAGCTATCAATATGTGATGTATGGCATGGGGTTTACAGGCTCAAGCGAACTGTATGGCAACTCAGAAAGTTATTTTAAAAAGGCCATTGCGCTTGTTAATAACAACCAGCAAGTCACCCAAAAATTACTTAATAAATTACCTACAAATAAAGAATTATTAGTGCAAATTAATCAATTTGGTATGCAGCAAATATAGTTAAAACATAAGAGCGACACACTATGACAAACTCAGTATTACTCGATAAAAATACACATAAGTACACTCGCATTAAAACTGAGCGAGGTGCACAGTACGGTGAGGCAATAAACTACATTCCGGTTGTTGCCGATGAGCTTTCTCAACTTGCATTAGACTACCCAGTCTATTTTATGAAAAATAATCAGACTGGGCAATTTGAGCTGTTTGCTTTAACCGGTTTTGATGAGGGACAAAATCTATTTTTACAAAAGGATATCTGGCAAGCTACTTACGTGCCATTACACATTCAGCGACAACCATTTAAGCTAGGCGTAGGTAATAGGCTTTCAAATAATAGTGAGCAAACCCAGTTAGCCGTTACAATTAACGAGCAGCACCCAAGAGTAAGTAATAGCGAAGGGGTACAATTATTTGATGAAAATTCAGAGCCAACTGCTTATCTAACTAATGTGAGTGAGCAGCTAATTAAGCTTATGAACGGCGGCGAACGCACAACCGCGTTTATCAATACCTTACTAAAACACGATTTAATTGAAGCAGTGCAGCTAAACATCACTCAACCAAATGGCAAAACACAAGGCTACAATGGCTTGTATTCTATTGCCGCAGATACACTACAACAACTATCTGCAGAAACACTAAACGTTCTGCACTCAATGGGTTACATACAAGCTTGTCATCTAATTATATGTTCGAGCGGACATGTTCAAAAATTAGTAAAATGGTTACACGATTTAAAATAAGTTTTTTATTAATTAGCGTTACTTACACCCACTGATTGTTCGTGTGAATTAGTTAATGCTCATACCTATGAAATAAGGAATGAACTACAACTCGAGACTATTATGTGTTCACTTCTTAGGTTTTGGAGTTCGATTATTTGCCTTGGTTTTGGTATCATTTAACTTATCGGCTTGTATCGCAATGGGAAATGTCTAGCCAGTAAACATTGATGATTAAGAGAATGGACATGCTCGAACAAATAGAACAATGGATTG
The DNA here is from genome assembly GCF_015864485.1 of Pseudoalteromonas sp. SWN166. NCBI lineage: Bacteria > Pseudomonadati > Pseudomonadota > Gammaproteobacteria > Alteromonadales > Pseudoalteromonadaceae > Pseudoalteromonas > Pseudoalteromonas sp. SWN166. The sequence goes on along the minus strand of NZ_JADYXB010000005.1, from coordinate 54,284 downwards.
ATGCAACAAATATTAAATATAAAAACCAAAGAATTAGCTGTGAAAAATTTGCCAGTGAGTTTGCTGGGTTTTATCCTACTGAATTTTTAAAAAATGCCTTTTACGTTATTGTCGATGAAATACCCAAACCTAACTTTCCTTTTTTGCGTGAAATGGGGCTAGGCGATTTTATTGACATGGATGCGGCTGGTACTACATACAAAAACACTTACTACATGCTTCCTTACGTGGCTGATAATTTAGCTGTGCATTTTCATGAACTTGTTCACGTAGCCCAATGGAGTGAACTTGGCGCCGAGGCTTTTATGTTGCGTTACATAACCGAAATTCAGCAGGTTGGTTATGATGCTGCACCACTTGAAGTAATGGCGTATGGTCTTGATAAGCACTTTACAAATAATGGCAAGAAAATAAACGTGCCTGAACACGTGGTTCAAGCGTTGTAGTTAATTAACATTTTCAAAGGATTGCATATGACACGCTTTACTGTTTTTTTACTGAGCTTACTTAGTGTAAATGCCTATGCGGCATCGTTTGATGACGATATTGTTGCAGCGCTGCTTGAAAGAACAACACATAACGTTACCTACGATGGGTCTTATCGCTCTATTGCTTATCCGGGTGGCGATGTGCCCGCTAATGTTGGGGTGTGTACCGATGTTGTTATTCGATCATATCGACTTTTAGGTATTGATTTGCAAAAGCTTGTGCATGAGGACATGCTAAAAAGCTTTGAGCTATATCCCTCTAAGCGTATTTGGGGTTTAACCAAACCTGATAAAAATATAGATCACCGCCGAGTGCCAAACTTACAGGCTTACTTTAAAAATCATGGTCAAGTGCTCACTAAATCAAATAACGCGAACGACTATAAAACGGGTGACATTGTAACGTGGATGCTGCCAGGTAATTTGCCGCATATTGGTATGGTTGTGAATGAGTTAGCAAAAGACACAGGGAATCCATTAATTGTTCATAATATTGGACGAGGACCTGAAAAAAGCGACATGCTTTTCGATTTTAAAATTACGGGGCATTACCGTTTCGTCCCACAAGAATATAAATAATCAGATTATAAGTATGAGTTCTCTCATTTATTGATATTGCAGTATAAAGAAAAAGGATTTTGAACGTGAATACAAAAACCGATTCAAAAGAGGCTAACCCAAAAGAGGTTAATCTTAAACAAAGTAAACTCGCTCCCAAAATAGCGAGCTTATTTATGAGTATTGTTTTTTCAGCCATAGGAACGGGTTTGTTTAGTTTGGTTGCAAGCTTACTTGGCAACGTAAATGTAACCGAAAAAGCAGTTGGCAGTGTGTGGGTTTTACTGACCACATTTTTTGTTATTTTAAATGTATTTGGTGTCATTATTTGGCATAAACCGAAATGGTTAATTACTGCTATAAATAATGTGCTTAGGTTTGCTAAAGAGCGCAAAACAGCATTTTTTAGCGCCGTGCTAATGCTGATATTAATTATAGCAGGCTATTGTTTTTTTCTTTCCTTACCACAGCCAATTAGTTACAAAGCAACTCACTCTACACCTGCTGTTACCACTTTATCTGATGTTTTAAACCCTGAACCGCTTTATATTGATTTTGCTCCTGTTTTAGATGATGTAGAAAACACGGATGCAGTGTCTTACTCTGTGGCCAAGCTTGCGCTTGTTGGCAAAGTGATCCCCACAGGTATAAAAGTCACGCCAGAGCTCATTGGACAGTGGTCTTGGAATAGTGAAAGCCAGCTTAAATTTATCCCAAAACAAGATTGGTCAGCAGGGCAAGAATATACAGTACGTTTTGATTCATCTATTTTTAAAAGTGATATACATCTAAGCGATAATGAGCATGTATTTAAAACTCCCGATTTTGAACTAACACTTAGCTCGCTCGCTTTTTATCAAGATCCTAACGTTAAAAAAAGTCACAAGGTGGTTGCAACATTAAACGCGACTCACCCAACAGATATAAGCACTATAAAACATAATCTAAAGCTGACTCAATCACTTGATCAAGATGGCAAGAACGAACTCGCACAATATAAATTTGATGTTACTTACGACAAGCATCAACGAGAGATTTACATTACTTCAGAGCAAATACGTATTCAAGATACCGAAAGCTATCTGTATTTTGTTCTTAATAACGGTGTAAAGCCGGTTATGGGTCCTTCTCAAACAATAGTAGAGATTAAAGACGCCGTGTTGATCCCAAGTGTAAATAGCTTTTTTAGAGTAAATACTGCCAATGTGTTGATGGTAAAAAATACGCAAGGGGAGCCCGAACAAACACTTGTTTTAGACTTCACAGACGATATTTCATCGCAAGATGTGATTAGTAAAACGATTGCTTACGTATTACCGACTAAAGATTCAAAAGGTAATTATAAGTACTTCGGTAGTCCACGAGAGGTTACTGATGCAGTGCTTAAGCAATCTCAAAAAGTTAAGTTAAATGCGATTCCTACCGCGCAAGATACAACTAAGTTACACAGTTTTACGTTTGACGCCCCTCAAAACCAGCAAGTTTATATCGCGATTGATAAGGGATTAAAGTCGACGGGTGAATTTACAATGGTGAATAAATACGACACTATTTTAGATACGCCGGCGTATCCGACACAAGTAAATATTATGTCTAAAGGGTCTATATTATCAAAAAATGGTGACCATAAATTGTCATTTTTGACCCGTGGTGTAAACGCACTTCAAGTTAAAGTAGGTAGGGTAGAAGCCAATCAAATTAACCACCTTATAAGTCAAACCAGTGGTGATATTTCTAATCCAGAATTTAATAATTATTACTTTACAGAAGAAAACATAAGTTCAATTTTTACCAGACAAGTTAATTTAAAATCGGAGCACCCTAAAAAAGCGGTCTATTCATCTATTGATTTGAGTAGTAAGTATAATGAGTCAGTTGGTTTAGGCTTATTTTTTATAAATGCTCAAGCGTTAAATACAAAAGATAATTACGTATATGGACCCCAAGAAAAACGACTTATCCTTATTACTGATTTAGGTATTTTGGTAAAAAATAATGCAGATGGATCTCGCGATATATTTGTCCAATCTATTGAAACAGGAAAACCGGTAGCAAAAGCGAAGGTGTCGTTATTGGGTAAAAACGGATTAGTTATTTTAAATACTAAAACAGATTCTGAGGGGCACGCATTTTTCGACAACACAAAGTGGTTTACTGATGATCAAACTCCCGTTGCTTTTGTAGTAGAAACTAAAAGTGACATGTCTTTTATTCCTTATAATCGCTATGCCCGAATGGTTAACTACTCTCGGTTTGATACCGGCGGTGTAAGTTCTGGGCTCAGTGGTAGTAATAAAATAGATGCGTTTGTTTTTTCTGACCGTGGAATTTATCGACCAGGCGATAGCGTTAAACTTGCCACGATTGTGAAGCAACAAAACTTTACAAAACTGGGCGATATACCGCTTGAACTTATAATTACCGATCCTAAAGGGGCAACTGTTTATAATAAACGTGTGAGCTTGGATAAGTACGGATTGCTTGATTTTGACTTTAAAACACAAAATAGCGCCAACACTGGAACGTATTATGTATCGGTCCAGCTTATTAAAAATAATAATAGCCGCGACCAATTAGGCAGTACTGAGTTTAAAGTTGAAGAGTTTGTGCCCGATAGATTGAAAATCAGCAGTCAATTTTCTCAGTCATCTGCAAAGGGGTGGGTAAACAGCTCAAAATTTAAAGCATTGGTGAGCCTTCAAAACTTATTTGGTACACCTGCTCAAAATAGACGTGTTACTGCTGATTTACGTTTATCTCCAGCTGGTTTTTACTTTAATGAATACAAAGATTATGTGTTTTCTGATCCCCACAGTGAAGGGAAAAATATTAGACACAGTAATGAATCATTAACCGAAACCAAAACTGATGAACAAGGCAAGGCAGAGTTTGATATTGACTTAACCCGCTATGAGGCAGGTACTTATCAGTTAAATTTTGCAGTACAAGGGTATGAAGAAGGCGGTGGTAAAAGTGTTCGCGCAAGCAGCTCGGTGCTTGTTTCGCCAGTTGAGCAATTAGTTGGTTATAAAGCCGATGGCGATTTAAGCTACATATCAAAAGAGTCAAAACGTGTTGTAAAATTTATTAATATTAATTCAGAAACTGAGCAAGTTGCGCGTGATGATTTATCGCTAAATTTAATAGAACAACAATATGTATCTACGTTGGTGCAACAAAATAACGGCACTTATAAGTACCAATCGGTTAGAAAAAACAAACAGGTATCAAGCAATCCGTTTTACATTAAAGAAGATGGCGCAGACTACGAATTACCCACTGCTGAGCCAGGTGATTACTTAGTAGAACTCGTTGATGGCAAAGGGAATACCGTCAGTAGAGTATCGTTTACGGTAACCGGTACGGGTAACATAGCGGGTAAGCTTGAAAAAAATGCTGAACTGCAAGTTAAATTAAATAAACCGGATTACAAACCGGGCGAAACAATTGAAATAAGTATTGTAGCGCCTTATGTTGGCTCGGGTTTAATTACAATTGAAACCAATAAAGTACACGCTTTTAAATGGTTTGAGAGTAAAACAACAAGTAGCATACAAACAATAACGCTACCTAAAGGAATAGAAGGCAATGCGTATGTTAATGTTTCATTTGTTCGAAGCCTTGAATCGAAAGAAATATTTACAAGCCCATTAAGCTACGCAGTTAAACCATTTGCGATTGATCGTAGTAAACGCGCAATAGATTTTGACGTAAACATACCTGATAAAGTAAAACCAGGTGACGATTTAGTCATTTCATATAGTGCCAAATCACCTTCACGTGTTCTGTTATTTGCTGTAGATGAAGGTATTTTACAAGTGGCGAATTATCGGACGCCAAAGCCGTTAAATCACTTCTTACAAAAACGTGCATTAGAAGTTAGCACTATGCAAATTGTTGATCTTATTTTACCTGAATTTAAACTAGTGCAAGAGCTTGCTGCTGCCGGTGGTGGTTATGCTGAATCAATGGCAATGAACCGCAAGAGCAAGCAACTTAACCCGTTTTCTCGTAAGGTACAAAAACCAGTCGCATTTTGGTCTGGTATTTTATCGGCTGATGCTAAAACGAAAAAACATACGTTCACTATCCCAGATACTTTTGTAGGTCAGGTACGTGTAATTGCGATTGCCGTAAATGACGAGGGTGTTGGTGTTAAAGAAAGTACAACACTTGTAAAAGGGCCCTTTGTATTAAGCCCTAATATATTAACGACAGCGGCACCAGGCGATGAGTTTGATATTGTACTTGGTATTGCCAATGGCGTTGAGGATTCAGGTAAACAACTGCCAATTACGGTAGAAGCGCTTGCTTCAAGCAACATTGAAATAATAAGTGATAAAAAACTAACGCTAAATATTGATGAAAAATCAGAAGACACATTAACGTTTAGAGTAAAAGTGCTCGACAAGCTTGGCGCTGCATCAATTACATTTACTGCGCTGTCGGGAGACAATGTTAGCCAACGTACGGCTACGTTAAGTGTACGCCCTGCGGTTGCATTTGTTAGTAGCTTTGAAAGTGGCTTTAGTGAATCAGGTAAAAAAGAAATAGCGGTTTCGAGACAGCTATATCCTAATTTAGCACAAAATAATATTACCGCTTCACAAAGCCCGTTAGCCCTTGTTGATGGTCTTATTAGTTATTTAGATAACTTTCCTCATATGTGTACCGAGCAAGTGGTGAGTAGTGTGTTTCCGGTGCTGAGTTATTTAGAACACCCAAGTTATATGGGCGACGTATCTTATAAACATGAGCGTATAAACAACTTAATAGACACCCTTCGTCAACGTCAGTTACCTGATGGTAGATTTATGTTATGGCCGGGTAATTCTAGTGCATCTATTTATTCTTCTCTTTATGTTATGCATTTTTTATTAGATGCAAAAGAAGCGGGCGTCGCAATACCTTATGATATGTGGAACAGTGGTTTTGAAGGTGTGCGCAGTATAGCGAGCGGATCTTTAGAGACGAATGACAGAAACCGCGCTTATGCTATTTATTTGCTAACACGACAAGGTGAGGTAACAACTAATTACTTATCTGATTTAGAAAAAAGCGTAAATGCGAGTAATAGCAAAATATGGCAGCAAGATATAACGTCCGCGTTTATGGGCGCAACTTATCAGCTATTACGTGCAAGCGATAAAGCGCAAGCACTGATCAATAGCTATAAAATTGGGCAAAATACGCAACACGATAATTGGGGCGCTTACGACTCTCGTCTAGCTCACGACGGACAGTATATTTATTTGTTATCAAAACATTTTCCTGCTCGCTTAAAGCAGTTAACTAAAGATGATTTGTTTACTGTAGTTGACCCTATTTTTAAAGGAGACTACAACACGTTGTCGTCTGCTTGGTCTGTACTTGCTATGACGGCATACTCAAAAGTTGCGTTATCACAAGCCCAGCCTGAAGATGTAAAAATAATGGCAACAACGACAAAGGCAGATAAAAAGGCATTAGACGTAACTTATGCACCTTATCCTAAAGCCTCGTTTTTAAATGACGTTAAAACGCTTGATGTATTAGCGCCACCTCGCTCATTTTACATGATGAGCCAAGCTGGTTTTGATACAAACGTGCCACAAAAGTCATTAAGTAATGGTTTAGAAGTTGTCAGAGAATACCAAGACGATAAAGGTAATATTGTAACCACCGCTGTTCAAGGTCAAGAGCTAAACGTTGTATTACGAGTGCGTAGTACAACGGGTAAAAATATTTCGGATGTTGCTGTTATTGATTTGCTACCTGGTGGCTTTGAAGTGCTCAGAGACAGCGTTCGCAATAGCTATAACCGCTGGACCTCTGACTATAAAGATATACGAGAGGATCGCGTTATATTGTATGGCAGCTTTGGCGATAGCATGACTGAGCTGACTTACAAAGTTAAGGCTACTGCATCTGGCAGCTTTGTAGTGCCATCGGCTTATGCTGAATCTATGTATGATTTAAGTATTAAAGCGCACTCAAAATCGGGTCGTTTTGATGTTACCGCCGCTAAATAAAAAGTTTAGTTTTATAATAAAAACGGCTTTTTTTACAACAGCACTGCTTGCAGTGCTGTTGTATTTATTTACTCCAAAGCCTGATATTACTCAGCCTAATGCTTACTCAACGGCTTTTTACGATAGCAGTGGTAAATTACTTCGTTTAAATTTAGCCGCAGACGATAGATATAGATTATGGACGCCAATAGATAAAATCCCTTTGAGCGTTCAACAAGCGACTTTATTGTATGAAGACCAAGACTTTTATGAGCATACTGGTGTCGATTTTATTGCTTTAATAAATGCGTTTTATACTAGCTATATTAAAAGAAGTCACCGAGTTGGTGCCTCAACAATAACAATGCAAGTAGCCCGGTTGCACTTTGGGATGAACACGCATGTTATTTTTGGAAAAGTAGAACAAATACTTCGAGCGTTACAAATTGAGCGACACTACAGTAAAAACCAAATACTCGAGGCGTATTTTAATTTAGCGCCTTATGGATCAAATATTGAAGGTGTTGGTGCAGCCAGTTTAATTTACTTTAAGAAACCAGCCATTGATCTTAATTTACCTGAGTCATTATTACTTAGCTTAATTCCGCAAAACCCAACCAAACGAAATCCCATTAAAAAGTCGGCTAAATTGGTATTGCTAGAAACAAGAAAAAAACTGTTTACTCGTTGGCTTGAAAAATATCCAGAGGATAAACATTGGCTAGCAGCTATGCAATTACCGATAAAGGTATATGCCTCTTCAGACTTACCTTTTGAAGCCCCACATTTTATTAATAATTTACAAAGCGAGTACCCGCACCTAAAGCCGGGAGAATATAAAACGTCGATAGACCTTAATTTACAAAACTTACTTCAGCGCCATGCAAAAAATTATATTAATCGTAGGCAAAGAGACGGGCTTAGTAATACGTCTGCTATTTTACTAAATTATAAAACTATGGAAGTAGTTGCTGAATTAGGCTCTGTGGATTTTTTTAATAATGACATTAGCGGTCAAGTAAATGGTGTAAGAGCTAAACGGTCGCCAGGTTCAACCCTTAAACCATTTATTTATGCGCTTGCTATAGACGAAGGGTTAATTCATCCATTAACGCTTGTAAAAGATGCCCCCAAACGCTTTGGAGGATATACACCAGAGAACTACGATCAACAGTTTTTAGGCCCTATATCAGCTACTGAATCGCTCGTGTTGAGCCGTAATGTGCCTGCCGTTAATTTGATGTATCGCTTACAAAAAGTGGGGTTATACGATTTACTCGTTGCTGCCGATGTTAAAAAGCTTCAGCCTAAAGAGTTTTATGGTTTAGCGCTTGCGCTGGGCGGCAGTGAAGTAACGATGCTAGAGCTCGTTAAGTTATACGCCATGTTAGCTAATTTAGGGGTGTATAAGGATGAAGTTATATTAAAAAAAGACGCCGCTGTTATTAACCAAAACAACCCAAACAGCCCAAACAACCCAAACAAACATATCAAGCAACTCATCAGCCCAGAGGCAGCCTACCTGACTTTACAAATGCTAAGTAAAAATAGTGCAGTTGATGAGATCTCATTTCAAAAAGAAAGAAGGCAATCATATCCTGTATATTGGAAAACCGGTACTTCATTTGCTTTTCGTGATGCATGGTCAGTAGGTATTGTTGGCCCGTATGTTTTAGCTACATGGGTTGGTAATTTTTCAGGAGAAGGGCACCCATCTTTTATTGGGCGACAAGCAGCCGCGCCTTTATTTTTTGAAATAATACGTTCATTAGATAGTTACGGCTTAATCAAAGGCAATATAAAACCAGGTGGTTTAAATATTACAGAAGTAGATATTTGTTCAACAACAGGTGATTTACCTAATGTGCATTGCCCTAAAACAGAAAAAGGGCTTTTTATCCCAGGTAAGTCGCCAATTAAAGTGTCCGATATACATCGTGAAATTTATATTGATAAAGCGTCGGGATTACGTGCTTGTCAGTATGATGAATTTACAACGACAAAAGCAGTTTATGAATTTTGGCCATCTGACTTAGTCAGATTATTTAAGCAAGCAGGTATTGTTAAACGCCAGCCTCCACCTTATTTAGATTCATGCTTAATTAATAACACGAGTACACAAGGCTCAGCACCGACTATTACATCTCCGAGTAACTTAATTAGCTACACGATAAGAGCCAGTAAATTAAAGCAAGAAAGCCTGCCTTTTAGTGCAACCACAGATACAGATTCACGTATTTTATACTGGTTTGTAGATAACAGTTTTGTAGGTAAAGTAGAGCGAGATACGCCTTTTTTCTGGCACCCGCAAGTAGGCGAATTTGACGTAAGAGTGGTTGATAATTTAGGGCGTAGCGCATCAGTTTCAATGCGTGTAAAGCTCGTTCAGTGATATTGAGTGTTCATGCATTTAATGTAATAAATAAAGGGTAGTTTTTTATAACTGAAATTTATATAAACGAGAGCGATTTACTCTTTCTTACCTACATGGATGTGGATGATGGTAAGGGCGTGAGCTGGACGCGGAGCTTTTGCTCGGTAGCCCACTAGACTACAAATCTCGGGCCGCGATTAAATCGGCTCCTAGATTGAAAAAATTTCAATCTACAAAGATCAACACGCCCTTATGACTTCATAGCCGCTAGTTCACATAGCGGAGTATCAAAATGACTTCGAAAGTACGTTACTTAATATTATGTTTTACTGCTTTAACTGCTGCGGCGCTATCTTGTGCTTTTAGTGCTTCTAGAATAGCGCGGTGCTCGTTTACACATTCAGAACTTGAAGTAATTCGCTTATAGTTTAAGCGCATACGCATTACGTACGGATACCAAATATTAACAAGTTCTTCGCCACCAGCTTGGTATATTAAATACTGATGAAACGAAATATCAATTTTAGTTACTTCGGTATAATCTTCTCTATCGAGCGCGTCTTCTAAAGATGCTAAAATGCCTTCTAGTTCAGCAATGTTTTGATCAGTTAAATTACCGTTTAATTCAGTGATTGCGTACTCTTCAATACTACGGCGAAGTTTTATCATTAAGCGTTGTAATTTAGGCTCTAAAACACTATTTACAGACGCACCACAGTTATTGCGAGAAATAAGTAAACCTTCTTTTGTAAGCTGTAATATAACATCGCGAATAGGGCCGCGAGAAAGACCAAATCGCTCTGCCAGCTCTTTTTCATTTAACTTAGTTTGTGGTGGCATTTCACCAGAGATTATATCTGAGCGTAATTGCTCAGCTATTTGATCTTTTACAGATAAAATTTTAGTTGCTCTGTTACCAGCCATATTTATTCCTAAATTTGATTAACTTTATCTGACCCTAACATTAATTAATAAGCTTTGTTAATTTAGTCAAGATCATGTACTTATCTCAGTGTATATAAAAAAAGTGGAATGGTCTATTGTCAACACATTACAATAGACCAATAAATGTACAATTAATGGCTGTATTTACGATTATTTTTTAAAACGTCGTTCATACATAGACTCATTCATTGCTTTAGCTGCTTCAACCATTTCAGTATAGGGGCGATCTGTAACGCTAATAAAGCCAACATTATAGTTTTCGCCATCGTAGGCTCTACCAGTAATTGGCGAGTCGATATATTGAAACCAATGTGCGCCAATAAAGTAAGGGTTGTCGATGACTGAGTTCATGTAATCTGTATACATTTTTGCTCTGTCTTGCTGGTTAGCTGCATGTATTAACCCAGGGTGAAACAAACCCGAGTCAGATGCGCCAATATGAAATTCGCCAATAATTGCTGGTTTATCAAATTGTGATAAAAATGCCCATTTATCTTCTCTTAAGCCTTCTTTGTATGCATTAAAGCTTATTACATCTACATACTTAGCAGATGCTTTAACCACTTCGATTGGCATGCCCCAATCCGGAAAACGTGCACCTAAATACATATGATTTGGCAGGTATTTATCCATAGCAGCATCTACAACACTAAAATACTTGTCGGCATAGGCTGTAAGTAAAATAGCAAAATCACTCAGTTGTTCTTCATTTTTTATATCAACCGTTACACCTTTGTCAAACTCAACCCATGAGGCTAAGTTTAAGTGCCATACCTTATTAAGTTTAGCGACATCAGTATATTTTTCTTTCATTAAGCGAGAAAATTCAGCTTTAGTAGGCACTGTTTTAGCATCACGGCCTAATGTGTTTATTACAATACCATAATGGCTTTTAACGGAATCAGGGCGGCCAAAGCTTTTTTCGTTATCAATAAATACGCCTACTGCCCAAGGCGAATTTTTAACTTCTTTTGCAACAACACTAACGGTTTCGTTAGCACGCACTGTAAATTCAGGGTCGAATACATCCGGCATGGCTCCCCAAAAATCGCTTCCGCTTGATACGGTTTTAAAATCACCTATAATCCAACCATTGGCAAAGTAGGGCACTTTTTGATTATCGTAATAACTCGGATCAGTCCAATTACCCAGTGAGCTAAAGCCCCATGTGATCATTCTATCAAGAGTCACTTCTCGCCATTTTTGCATGTAATCTGCATTATTTTGACCATATTTACGTTCTAAATTAGCTGCGTAAAAGCTATATGTTTCGCCGTGTTCTAACGGACCCGAATGCGCACTTTTACGATAGCCAAAATGTTTACCTAGAGGCTCATTATAATCAGGTAGCCATTCAAATAAATTTTTACGCACTTGTGACGCTACAAAGCGGCTTTTAAGCGCTTCTTTATTTACTTGGTTTAACCCTTTTGAATCCTCAGGTGTTACACCTGCATTAGCTGGTTTAGCCAACAACGCTTGATCAAAATCGTAACCAGTTAGTGTTGTTGAGTTTGCAAGACGAATAATATCAATTCCAGTTGCAAGGTATAAATAGCCATCAGGGTCGACTAATGACCATTTATCATTATATTTAGCCGTTCTAAAATAACCAGTAGCTTCTAATTTTGGACCTTCTGCCCAGCCACCAAAGCGTGAGCGATTAGTAGGGCGTTTAGAAAGTAACTGTGCTGCTTCTTGTTTTTTGTCGCTCAATAGCTCGGCTTCTGAATGTACCTTCCCTGAAAATTCTTGTTTGGCATTTTGGCCAAATTCATCAACAATTTTGGTTAAAAAAGCAGTATTAAATTGAGGGTTTTTACGAAGTGAAATAGATTTTATTGCCAGCTCTTTGTCATGCAATGTACTTTGCACGCTAATTGCTATTTTAGCGATGCCTTTTAAGTTAAGATTTTTTTTACCCCACATAGAAATAAACTGTACCTCATCAGACTCCCATGTATCAGGGTTTGAACGAAGTCCTGAGGTAAAGTTTAGTTCTACATTTTCCTCGCCATCAGGGGTTGCAAGGTCGTGGCCGTCAAGCTTTGCGTAATACGTGTTGTATCCACCTACCGGTACATTAACGCTACGCGTATAGTTAGCACCGTCAATATCGGAGATATCTAAATAGATTTGTACAGAGTGTGTTCCTGGGTTTGCCAATTCAAAGGCAAGATTAAAATCACTAAATTCACTCCAATCCCAAGGTTTTTCCGGTGAAAAAACAATACTAGCGTACGAATTTTTCTTAGATTGAAATGTCACATCTAATACAGAGTTTTCTGCCTTTACAGTGGCTGCATTACTTTTGTATTGAACTGGGGTTAGCTGTGTGTGTGCAGCATCAGCAAATAAATACATTAATGTATCTGCTGAATTAACCTCTGTAGGCTCATTGGTTGGTTTTTCAACCTTGATTTCTTGTTGGTTACAGGCACTTAGCGCAAGTAAGAGCGATGTGAGTAGTATGTTCTTTTTATATTTCATTGCTGTTCAACCTTTAATTACAATTTAACATACCATACAACAAAAAAACCAAATTGAATATTGTTGACAATATGCAATTTTTGTTTTTATGTGTTATTTATAATAAACTTTTGATTTTGTTTAACTAATTTTTAATGTTAATTGTAAAAGAGTTTAAGTTAAAGCATGATTTCTTAAAATAGATGTTGCAAGTGCGTTAATTTTGAAATAGTCTCGAAGTTATTACTCATGGTTAATTGTTAACAATGTTGGGTTTTGACACTAGCACTCGCTTTATTCTCTATATAAAGCAACACACAATGATAACAACAAAGTTGGATAGAAGTATGAATGGTAGCAAACGTAATGTGTTTTTCTTTGCATTTATCGTCGCCTTTGGTGGCTTTATTTTTGGATTAGACGCTGCTCTTATTTCAGGTACGGTTCGTTTTGTATCTGCAGAATTTAATTTATCTGACATCCAAATAGGCACTGTAGTAAGTGCGCCTGGTTTTGGTGTGCTATTTGCTTTAGTCATTACCGGTTACATATGCAATATGTTTGGCCGAAAAAATACCTTAATAGGCATTGCGTTTATATACATACTGTCGGCAATTGCATCGGTTTTCGCGCCAAGTTACGAGCTATTAGTTACTGCTCGTTTTATAGGTGGATTAGCATTCACGTCTTTATCGGTCGCTGCTATGTATATAGGTGAAGTTGCACCGTCTAAGTACCGTGGTAAATTAGTGTCTATGATTCAAATAAATATTGTTGTTGGATTATCCGCAGCGTATTTTGCTAACTACTTACTTGTTGATTTAGCTCACAGTAATTTTGAGTGGGTAACACAGTGGAATGTACAAGATAATTTATGGCGCTGGATGCTAGGCGTTGAGATTATTCCTGCTATTTTATGGTTTTTATTATTATTTACTATTCCCCAAAGCCCGCGTTGGTTAGTTATGAAAGGCAACGAAACACGCGCTATAACTATCTTGCATCGTTTAAATAAAAATACTGAATTGGCCCAAGAGCAACTTAAGAGTATTAAAGAGAGCTTGGTTGATTACAGCGAAACAGGTGGGTATTTTTCTTCATTTAAACAACTACTCGAAAGTCGTGTTCGCACAGCTGTCATTATTGCTTTTACTATTGCTATTGTGCAGCAAGTGACGGGGATTAACGCCATAATGTTTTATGCTCCAACGGTGTTTGAACAACTGGGAGTCGGCACTGATGCTGCTTTTTTTAACGCTGTTTTAATTGGTTTAGTCAGTATTGTATTTACTGTGGTAGCTATTGCTTTGATAGATAAGTTAGGGCGCAGACCCCTTGTTATTTGGGGATTAGCAGCTGCAACAATTAGTTTGTTTATGTGTTATTTAGGCTTTAGCCAGGCAGAATATAGTTTGTCGGCTGAAGATATAACCTCGTTTTCAGCGTTAAACTCTATTACAGGACTGGAGCACATAATTGGTACCGTGTATCACAGTGATATTGAATTTAAGCAGGCTTTAGCGAGCGTACTTACAGCTTCGCAACAGCAATTATTTGAAAGCGATTTAATTTCACGCGCAGCAACTATAAACGCGCCACTTATATCATTTGGTATAGCGGGCTTTATTGCAGCCTTTCACTTTTCGATTGGGCCAATTATGTGGGTAATATTTTCTGAAATATTCCCGACTCGTATTCGAGGTGTGGCCATTCCTACCTTTGCATTTATAGCCAGTGTAATTAGCTATTTTGTTCAGCAGTTTTTCCCATGGCAGCTAAGTAATTTAGGCGCTGCAAACATCTTTTTACTTTATACCGTATCGGGTGTAGCCGGCTTTGCATTGTTATTTAAGTTTATGCCAGAGACTAAAAATAAATCGATAGAAGAAATTGAAGTCTACCTAGAAGGCCTACACACTAAAAAAGTACAGGAGGGTGTGTGAGTACTTTACTCGCTATAGGCGAATGTATGGTTGAGCTAGTACCAACAGGTATTAGCGAATGCAAGCAGTCATTTGCGGGCGATACTTACAATGCTCTTGTGTATGCAAAGCGTTTTGCTAACACACTAAATTGCGCGCTATTTACAGCTGTAGGTAGCGACGTCCTGAGTGCCAATATGCTCAAATGTTGGCAACAAGAAGGTATTAATACACAAAACGTGATTACAACAGCAGACTATAACGTGGGTATTTACGCTATTTCAACGGATGCTGATGGTGAGCGAAGCTTTGATTATTGGCGTAATCAATCAGCAGCGAAGCATATGATGAGTTTATATACTCAAAAGCCATTTAATTTAGGTTTGAAAGAATCAGACTGGGTGTTTTTCAGTGGCATTAGTTTAGGTATTTTAGATGATGAATCTAAACAAGGTTTACTCACATTATTAGTTGCTCTTAAAAAACAAGGCTGCACAATTGCGTTCGACCCTAATTATCGCGCGCGTATGTGGCAATCAAAAAGCCACGCTATTGAATGGCTAGAGCGTGCTTATGCGCTTAGTAATGTAGTTTTACCAGGTCTTGATGATCACCGTGTGTTATTCGGTCATTCAAGCATTGAAGAGATTGTTCAGTACTGTACACAATTTGATATCGACGAAATTGTTATTAAAGCTGGTAGTGCCGGGATGCAGGTTTATTGCAAAGATGATCTTAAAGCGTCATGTCCGTTTACACCCGCTGCAAAGCAAGTTGATAGTACAGCGGCAGGTGACTCATTTGCCGGAACCTACTTAGCCGCCAGAATGTGTGCACAAAACCCTCAAAATGCATTAGAAATGGCTGACAGTGTTGCCTCACAAGTTGTGCAGTATCAAGGCGCGATTTTACCTCTTGACGTATACCAGTCGCTAAATATAAGCCTAGGTAAGTAAGGAATTAACATGTCTGATAAAAAATTAAGTTTAGCAAGTAAGCGTGCAATAGAGCGTGGCTACGATAAATATGGCCCGCAGTGGCTTACAGAATTTGATATAGAACCGTTGCTGGGTGATTTTGCCTATGAAGAAGGGGTTATACGTCGCGATCCTTCATCTGTTTTATACATTGATGGTGTTTACCATTGTTGGTACACCAAAGGTGAGGGGGAAACGGTTGGTTTTAACTCTACTAATCCGAATGACAAAGTATTTCCATGGGATTTAACGCAAGTTTGGCATGCCACCTCAAAAGACAGTATTACATGGCAAGAACAAGGCTTAGCTGTAAGCCCAGGTAAACCAGGTGATTACGACGACAGAGCAATTTTTACGCCTGAAGTGTTTGAACACCAAGGTCATTATTATTTGGTTTATCAAACAGTACAAACACCTTATACAAATCGTCAGTACGAACATATTGCAATAGCTCACTCTGAATCTGCATTTGGGCCGTGGATAAAATCACCAAAACCGATTGTAAGCCCAAGCAAAGATGGTAAATGGCTTGGTGATGAAGACAGTCGTTTTGCAGTAACAGCTAAAGGTAGTTTTGATAGTCATAAAGTACACGACCCATGTTTAGTATTTTTTAATAATAAATTTTACTTGTACTACAAAGGCGAAACCCAAGGTGAAGGAATGAACTTTGGTGGTCGTGAAATAAAACACGGTGTTGCTATTGCTGATGATGTATTAGGTCCTTATGTTAAATCGCCTTATAACCCTATTTCAAATAGCGGTCATGAGGTCGTTGTTTGGAATTATAAAGGGGGTATTGCTAGTTTGCTAACAACCGATGGCCCTGAAAAAAACACCATTCAATTTGCTCAGGACGGTATTAATTTTGAAATTATGGCGCATATAAAAGGCGGTCCAGAAGCGATAGGCTTATATCGACCAGCGCAAGGGTTTGAGCAAAATCCAGCACCTGGAATTAGCTGGGGGTTGTGCCATAAATACGATGCCAGTTGGAACTGGAACTATATTTGTCGTTTTACTCCTCGTAAGCAAGTGCTCGACGCCGGTACCTTTCAAAACAGTAACTAGGGAAAGTAAAGAATGAGTGAGCAACAAAATCAATTTGACCCGACAGAGCATCCACACCGGCGTTTAAACCCATTATTAAATGAATATGTGTTGGTGTCGCCACACCGGGCTAAACGCCCATGGCAAGGTCAAGAAGAAAGTGTAGATATTGAGGTTAAACCAGAATACGACGAAAGCTGCTTTTTATGTAAAGGCAATACGCGTATTAACGGTGAAGTAAATCCAGATTACAAAAACACCTTTGTGTTTACTAATGACTTTGCCGCCTTGCGTGAAGGTGTGCCTGATGTGGAGCAAACCGATCCCCTATTTAGTATGCATACAGAGCGTGGCACTGCGCGTGTTATTTGTTTTTCGCCTAATCATGCAAAAACACTACCAGAGCTTAGTGTTTCGCAAGTTACAAATGTAGTAAGCACATGGCAAGAGCAATGCATAGAGTTATCAAAAACTTACAAATGGGTTCAGGTATTTGAAAATAAAGGCGCTGTAATGGGGTGCTCTAACCCACATCCACATGGTCAAATTTGGGCACAAAATAAATTACCTAGTTTGGTTGCGCGTAAACACGAAAACCTCAAACGATATTACGAAAAGTATAAAAGTAATTTACTGCTTGATTACGCAAAACGTGAAATTGAAAAGCAAGAACGCGTGGTTTGTGTAAACGATGATTGGCTGGTGGTTGTGCCTTATTGGGCTGCATGGCCATTTGAAACACTGCTATTGCCTCGGTTTGCGATTACTCAAATGATACAGCTGACAGACGCTCAACAAAGTAGTCTAGCTGAAATTATTAAAAATATAACAACTCGTTACGATAACTTATTTCAATGTTCATTTCCGTACTCTATGGGCTGGCATGGCGCGCCTTATGATGGTCAAAGCCACTTATTTTGGCAATTACATGCGCAGTTTTTACCGCCATTACTACGATCAGCCAGTGTTAAAAAATTTATGGTTGGTTACGAGATGATGGCCGAAGCACAGCGTGATATTACACCCGAGCAAGCTGCCACTATTTTGAAGAAACAATCACTAACGCATTATAAAGAGAACACTAAATGAATGTTGAACAAAGCGCACGGTTAGCTTTTTCAAACCACTTTGGACGCGATGCCGACTTTGTTGTCAAAGCCCCAGGGCGTGTTAATTTAATTGGTGAGCACACCGATTACAATGATGGTTTTGTACTGCCTTGTGCCATTGAATACGCTACTTACATTGCGGTGTCCCCTCGAACTGACGATGTAGTAAATGTACTTGCACTTGATTGCGATAACCAAACCGACAACTTTTTAGTAAATAAACCGCTTAATAGCCACAGTACGCAAACGTGGAGTAATTATGTTCGCGGCGTAGTTGATGAACTGCAAAAACGAAATCATAAACTCAGTGGCTGCGATATATGCATCACAGGTAATGTCCCGCAAGGAGCTGGTCTTAGTTCATCGGCTGCACTTGAGGTAGGTATTGCTTATGCATTTAATCATTTATGTGAATTGTTTATTGAGCGAAAAGACATAGCTCAAATTGCACAAGCCGCTGAAAACAATTTTGTGGGCTGCAACTGTGGAATTATGGATCAGCTTATATCGGCGTGTGGTCAGCAAGGACAAGCATTGGGTATAGATTGCCGCTCACTTGATTTAATTGAAGTGAGCATTGACCCAAAGATGACTATTTTAATGGTTAACTCAAACGTTAAACGAGGCTTGCTTGATAGCGAATATAACTTACGCCGAGAGCAATGTTATGCAGGGGCAGAAGCTTTGTCTAAACCGAGCTTGCGCGATGTAAGTATTGATGAGTTTGAGGCAAAAAAACATACATTAAGCGTTGAAGTAGCCAAGCGTGTAGAGCACATTGTGTATGAAAATGCGCGCACATTAGAAGCCATGCAAGCCTTTAGTAATAACGATATAACCAAACTAAGTACACTAATGGCACAAAGCCATGCCTCTATGCGTGATTTGTTCGAAATAACCACCTCCCAAATTGACATTCTTGTGAATATTATCGCAAAAGTAATTAATGAACACGGCGGCGTAAGAATGACGGGCGGTGGCTTTGGTGGTTGTGTAGTGGCGTTTGTTCCTAATTTTTTGGTAGAGAATGTAATTAGTGCTATTGAAACGCAGTACGAGCAACAAACAGGATTAAAAGAAACGATTTACATAAGCGTACCTTCAGCTGGTGTATCACTTATAAGAGCATAAGGACAATCTAATGAAAAAAGTACTGGTAACAGGAGGGGCGGGATATATTGGCAGCCACACTGTTTTAAGCTTATTAAAAGATGGTTTTGACGTAGTAGTAATAGACGATTTAAGTAACTCGAGTCGTGAATCGCTAACTCGCGTAGAAGCGTTATCAAAGCGAAAAGTTGAATTTATTCACGCCAGTTTACTTGATAACGATAAGTTGTCTGCCACGTTTAGCGAGCATAAATTTGATTCGGTTATTCACTTTGCAGGTTTAAAAGCGGTAGCCGAATCCATAGAAAAACCACTTGAGTATTATTATACCAACTTGGTGTCTACCTTAAATTTATGCCAATGCATGCTTAAATATAATGTTGATAAACTCGTGTTTAGCTCATCAGCTACAGTTTATGGACAAGGCGCATCGGTGCCTTATACCGAAAGTTTACCTCTAGGGCGTGCAGCAAGCCCGTATGGGCAAACAAAGGTAATGATTGAGCAAATACTACAAGAAATAGTCGCCTCAAATACCGGTTTGCAAGTAGCCAGCCTGCGCTACTTTAATCCTATTGGCGCAGATATTAGCGGCCAAATAGGAGAAGACCCATTAGGTATTCCTAACAATTTAATGCCCTTTATTGCTCAAGTTGCTGTAGGTAAACGTGACAAATTAGCTATTTTTGGAGGCGATTACCCTACTGAAGACGGTACATGTGAGCGTGACTATATACACGTTAGTGATTTAGCCAATGGTCATATTAAAGCCCTTAAATGGCTTGGCGAGCAACACCACAGTCTATATGAAGCATTTAACCTAGGCACTGGTACTCCTTATTCTGTGCTTGGCATAGTAAAAGCATTTATTGAGTATACCGGAGTTGATATTAACTTTGACATTGTAAAGCGCCGAGATGGCGACTTAGCTGCCTTTTGGGCCGATTCATCTAAAGCCCAGTCTGTTTTAGGCTGGCAATGTCAATATACCCTCGCAGACATGATGAAAGACACATGGCGCTGGCAAAGTAATAACCCTAATGGCTATCCAAATGTATAACTTCCTTATGTAAAGCACTGTCTACACAAGGCGCCCTAATCCACACACAATAATAAAGGTGATTAAAATGAAACGGAGAAGTTTTTTAAAACTCAGCGCTGGTCTACTAAGTTCAAGCCTGTTAAGTGGTTGCAGCGGATTATTTGCATCATACCGAGGTGACTTAACCTCAACTGCGCCATTAGATAATACGAATTTTAGTAAGCAGGTGTGGCTTGGTAAGCATTTTTGGGGCAACAGACTACAAGATTGGCAGCGTATAGGTAATGAGCTTTTATGTACCCGAGAAGGAAAAGATTTTGAAGCGCGTACTGTATCGTTACTCACCAGGCAACTTAATGGCTCATTACAAAGTGGGCGTATAAAAGCCACCGTACGCAATTTAACACCGAATGAAGAGGGCTTTTGTGGATTTTTATTAGGAATTGGCAAAGGTGAGCTATCAGCTAAAGGTGCTGCTTTAGCACAGCGAGCTGGTGGCGAAAATGGCGGAATAATTGCCGCCTTTGACAGTTTAGGTAAATTATCATTTAGACAGTTTGATGATGAAAGCAAAGCGCTTGATTTTACTATTATTAATCGTGCTCCATTTAATATACAACAATATAAAAGCGGCGATAAAATAACACTCGATTGCCATTTAGACCCAATAGATGCACACCATTTTGATATTCGTCTTGTGGCAAGTAACACAAATACAGCCCAGGAGTTAGGATTTGCAGTACTTCACAAAGTACCCGCAGATCAACTGCAAGGGGGGATTTCGTTATTAAGCTCCTCAGAGCCTTTTGTAGCAGGCGCACGTTGGGGGTTTAGTGATATTGAAACCGGTGGCGGTAAAATAACTCTAAATAATGCCAATACCTTAGGCCCGGTTATGGGGTGTATGTATAGCGTTAATAAACAGGTCCTCAAGTTATCTTGTCAGTTAATGCCTATTAATATTAAAGAATTTTCACGCGTAGAGCTGCAATATAAGTTTGAAAACCAATTGGATTGGCAGCATGCAGGCACAGCAAAAATTGAAGATGGGTTTGTAGCAAGGTTTAGGTTAAGTAATTGGAACTATTTAAAACAAGCTCAATACAGAATTGTTAACCCACAAAAGCCTGAAGACACTTTATACTTTGGCACTATTGCTAAGGACCCACAAAATACTAAAGAATTCACGATTGCATTGTACTCTTGTATTATTCCTACCTCCAAAAGCTTAGACAACACACATTACACGCGCCTTATTAGCAGCGAGCGCGATTTAGGGCGTTACACCAAAGATAATATTTTATTCCCTCACACTGAGCTTGTTGAAAATGCCAATTATCATAACCCTGATATGTATGTTTTTTGTGGCGATCAGTACTATGAAACATACCCAACTCGTTATGGTCGGCACACAAAAGATGCCAAACTAGATACCTTATATAAATGGTACTTATGGTACTGGGCATTTGCCGATAGTATAAAAGATAAGCCTACACTTGTTTTGGTTGATGATCATGATGTACTGCAAGGTAACTTGTGGGGCGATGGAGCCGAGCACTCCGATATGCCAAAAGAAGAAGACGGTGGTTATAAGTGGGATAAAGACTTAGTTAGAATGATTTACCGTATGCAAAATGGGCATAATCCAGACCCTTACGACCCTACGCCTATTAAATATGATATTCCTGTAGCCTACGCCACTTTTGAATATGGCGGAATTAGCTTTGCGATGGTTGAGGATCGTAAATTTAAAACGCCACCTGACTACAAAGCTAATAAGCTTGCCACAACGGGTGAGTTATTAGGTAAACGCCAAGAAGCCTTTTTAAAAGACTGGCAAACTATGCACCCGGGTAAACCTAAAATATGTATTACAGCTTCCATGTGGGGGTCGCCTCAAACCGATGAAAATGGCAAAGCATTAATAGATTACGATGCACATGGCTACCCGGCGGATGGGCGTACACGCGCAGTAAAACTAGTAAGTGACGCTAATGCATTAGTAATTGCGGGAGATCAACACCTCGGGTTGCTTGCCTACCAAGGAATCAATACCTTTGATGATGGCAGCTTATTTTTTGCAGGCCCAGCTAGTGCGGCGTTTTGGCAGCGTTGGTTTGAACCCCACGCACCTTTACCCAATCAGCGAAACAACGACAAAAATACCGGTGATTTTACCGACACGTTTGGTAATAAAATGCGTGTACTGGCTGCAGCTAATCCAAAAGTAACGCATAAGCTTTTTGCTAAACAAAATACAACGTGGGGTAAATTTTTAGCAGACCGAAACTTAAAAAGCGAAGGTTACGGAATTATTAAAATAAATCACGCTAAAAAATATTATCAGTTAGAGTGTTGGGAATGGAATACCGATCCTTCTATAGGCAAACAGTTTGCTGGTTGGCCGTATATAAAAGAATTTTGATTAGGCTAGGGCGTGTTGATCTTTGTGGATTGAAATTTGTTCAATCTAGGGGCGATTTAATCGCGGCGCGAGGTTTGTAACCTAGTGGGCTAAGTAAAAACCGAGCAACAAAGAGTTAATCGTCCCTAGAAAGAACCCAACAGGCAGCGCATGTTTGGTATTTATGCTGCGTTATCGCCTATTTATGGGGAATAACCACACTTTATAGGCTCTGCCTTGCCTAAAAACCAAACATACTGCTGCAAATTAACCCACCAAAGATCAACACGCCCTAGATAAACTCTGTGTAAATATTTACTTTAACACTGTTAATTAAGAGCAATTTAATGCTTACGCATTAAGTTGCTTTTTTATAATTAAGCAAAGATTGTTAACAAAATACAGTTGACAATTGTTTGGTTATTATATTATTGTTTACAAAAGATTAACCTGACAACATAATAATACCTTAGAAAGGGAACACACATGACAATCATCAACAAAGCGTTCAAGTTGAGCGCGATTACAGCTGCAGTACTTGCAACACAATTGGTTTACGCCAAGCAAGACGAAAGCACACAAGAAAAATCGAAAGTAGAAGCCGATATTGAAATAATTGAAGTCAGCGGGTTAGCCGCCAGTCTTAAAAAATCTATTAATGATAAGCGTTTTGCTGAAAACGTTGTTGACTCCATAAACGCTGAAGACATTGGTAAGTCCACTGATCAAAACATCGCTGATGCGCTTTCTCGTGTAACTGGTGTGTCGGTGCAATCTGTTGATGGTGAAGGCGCACGGGTGACTGTTCGTGGCGCTAATTCACAACAAAATAACATCAGTATGAATGGTGTCCAGCTTGGCTCAACAGGTTATAGTCAAGGTGTCGATTTATCGCAGTATTCTTCAGATATCTTATCTAAAATAGAAGTGGTTAAAACCCCAAGTGCCGATCATGAAGAGGGGGCATTAGGTGCCAATATAAATTTAACAACAACTAAGCCGTTAGATTTAAACTACGAAATAAACACCATGACGCTCGAAGGTCGTTACAATGACTTATCAGAAGAAGATAATTACAAAGTGTCGGGTACATTTTCAAGAAAGTTTTTTGATGATACGTTTGGCGTGGTTGTAACAGCAGTTAAAGAAACCAATGCGTATCGTAAAGATCAATACTCGGCAACAGATTGGTATGCCTTAGAATCCCCTTTAGCGAAAGATACTAACGGTAATGTTATTGAAAATGCTGTAGGTATTACACCTCGAGCCGTACAGTATCAATATCAAGAAAGTCAAAATGATCGTGTGAATTTCAGTCTAGGTTTACAATGGCGCGCAACAGAAAATACAGAATTTAACTTTAATGCTATTGTTGGTAAGCAAGATATAAATAATTCTATGCATGGAATTAACACCCGCTCAGTAGAAACTAAAAACTTGGTTGAAGGTGAAGACCCTGGTTTGGCTGGTGTAACTGCTGAATATACAGATCCTGAACAAGACTGGCGTACCATTGATTTAGAAACGAATACATTTACTAAATTTGTTAACCGCTTTGGCAGTGGTGGCTTGGTACAATCTGAAGGGGATTTTGAAAATAACAATCAAATATTTTCTTTAGATATGAACCATAATTTTAGTGATTCATTAACGATGGATGCGGGAGTTGGTTACTCTAAAACTGAGCAAATACCCAATAATTCTGTATATGTAGCATTACAAAATTTTGCAAACATTAGTGCATGGAGTTTAAAAAATGTTCCGCCTGAAGATATGGAACCTGTGGGTTATGACTGTATTAGTGGGAAGTGTAATTTAGTAACCGGTACGGGCTTAATTGACTATGGCGAAAATAATACCTTTGGTGATCCAGAAAGCCTGTGGGATAACTATAGCACTACCGGGTTTAACCCTGACGAATTAGATGCTCAGCATTTATCTTACATGGGCAGAACTTTAAATAGGGTAGAAGATGAACAAAAGTCATTATTTGTCGACTTTGACTACGTTCTAGATTCAAATAACTTTCGTTCAATCGAATTTGGTGCTAAATGGTCTAAACGTTCTAAGTATGTTGATGCACAGCAAGGGTCTTTTAACAGTGTAGGTGAAGGCGTTGTAATTACAAACCCAAATACTGGATTACCTGCGGTTTTAGGCAGTGGCTTACGTGATATCACCGGGGCAATGGTTACAGACGGCAATGAATTCCCAGTAGATGATTTTATGGCAGGCCTTGGTTATGGTCGCGATAATGTAACTGATGGTTGGAATAGCTTTTCAGCTTTCAAAGCGTTTGAAGTTGCGTTAGGTAGCCCAGAAGTGGCATTTAATACTGATAATTCAAATACAAGAAATACAGAATTCGATAACCTAGCATTTTACACAAAGCTCAACTTTGAGTTATTAGATGGACGCATTAGTGGTGATGTCGGTGTTCGTTATGTTAAAACAACGGTTGAAGTTCAAGGTGCATCAGGTGTGCAGTTTGCTTATGACCCATCAAATAATGCCCGTTTAATGGATCCATTCAAGCTTGCAGAACTGCGTGACCCAAGTTTACCGCTTTGTGCAGCGACTCCGTTTTATGGCACTAATTATAATGAAGAAATTCGTTGGTCTAGAACGGATGGTTTGGGTTATGACACCTTAGGAACCAATGATAAGACTGATGATGTTAGGATACCAGATCAAGGCCCGTGTCATGATCCTAACGCGATACAAGGTAGCGAGTTTGAATCTGAGTGGTATTTATGGCGTCATTCTGATGTTTCGACAGAAAAACATTGGATTTACGGTGAACGAGTTTATGATGAAGCAGGGAATTTATTACCAACGGAAGACAGAAGTTTACGCTCTTTTGCCGTTACGGATGAGCATGAATATGATTTATTTTTACCGAGTTTAAATCTAAATTACTTATACAGTGAAGATACCATTATTCGTTTCGCAGCATCAAAAACAATGGCACGCCCGCAAATTGACTCGCTTCGCCCTGGTTTTAAAGTGAGAGAAACGCAATGGGGTGGCGAAAATCGTAATAACTCAATTACACTGACTAATCCTAAATTAGACCCTCTTGAATCATTTAATTTAGATTTATCTTATGAATGGTACTTTAATGATTCCGGCTTATTAGCCGCGACGTTATTCTATAAAGATATGACTAACTTTGAAGAATCAGAAACAATCGTTACTTACATGGATGATTTACGTGACGTAGGTTTAACAGAAGGCGAAACCTATGATCCAAATGATTTAGTACTGATTGCTGGCCAAGATAGCTTAGAAGGGTGTATGCCTAAACGGTTCCAAGGTGGCCAGGATTATCAAAAAGAGTGGATGTATTCAGGTGACTTAGAGCAAATGTGTGCCAAATTTAACACTACCCGTATTAAAAATGGTAAAGGGGCAAGTATTAAAGGGTTAGAGCTTCAATACATGCAAACCTACGATAACTTACCGGGTATTTGGTCCGGCCTTGGCTTACAGGCTAACTATACATATCAAGACAGTAAGTACGATCAAGAAGTATCATCGATTGATAATAATGTAAAAATTCCTTCATTGGCGGTTGCCTATACGCCAGAGCATAGCTACAACGTAACGGGTTTTTGGGAAAAAGATGGTCATCAATTACGTCTATCTTACCAAGGGACAACCGATCAGCTTGTACAACGCTCATGGGAAAACGGATCGCTGTGGGAAGAGGGACGTAAAACGCTCGACTTTTCTGCAAGTTATAAAGTAAATAACTACATGACGGTATCACTACAAGTTGCCAATGTAACCGACGAAGGCGTACGCCAATACTTTACGAGTCGTTTCTTAAATGCTGGTGGCCAAACGTTCTCCGAAGGCAGCCCACTAGAAGGGGATGCAACTAAGTCACGCACGGTCTACCAGTATCATACCGGACGTACATTTAGACTTAATACCCGTATTAATTTCTAAATTTTTAATCTAATAAAAAGCCCGCAGCATTGCTGCGGGCTTTTTGGCTTTTGTTACTTGTCTCGTCCTGAAATGTGTTTACACATTTAGGGCTTATTATGACCAAGTCAAATAATACACCGATTAAAAGAACACAACGAGATTATTCATTAGGCTTTAAATTGCAAGTTGTCGACGCTGTAGAAAAAGGCGATATGACTTATAAACAAGCCCAAAAAATTTATTAACTGAAAGTGGAGAATCTATCTCATTTTAGAAATTGTTACTGTAGTTTTCTCATAGTGGGAAGCTCTAATCGGTTATCTAAACAAAGCTTTATATAGGGCGGGTTAAGAAAACTATCTGCAATAATACCTTTTTATAACAAGCTAGCTAAAATATTTAGTGTCTAGGTAAACATCTCTGATAATACTTGCAATTAACTTTTATCAATTTGTAACCGTTTTTAGAAAAAAAATGCTGATCTTTAGTAAAAAATCAAATATAGTTTGTTTACTGTTAACAATATTTGATTTGTGAGATTAAAACTATGAACAAAAACATATCTCGTCGTTCAGTCCTCAAAATACTAGCTGCTGGTGTTGCTGCTACAGGAATTTCTGGTTGCACTAGCAGTTTTGGGACAGTGGCTTCAACAACTACCCGCGGTACTAAATCTCATCATGATAATTGGTATAAAACGTATGATAGAGTATGGCTTGGAAAACAATATTGGGCTAATCCAATGGAGGATTGGCGCGTAGTTAATGGTGCTGCTGAATGTAGAAGTAGAGGTGGTAATCGTAGTGTTCATTCACTCACTCACCAAATAGCGCATCTTGACCAAGCTTTTACAATGTCGGTGCAAGTGTCTCGCTTAGAGCAAAACAGCAACGATGGTGGCGCGGGTATTCGTCTTGGTGCTAAAAGTGAATTAAATGAATACCGTAGTAATTGTTTTGTACAGCAGGGTTATGACCTTGGTATTAAAAACAACGATTTAGTGTTAGGCAATAACACCGTGCCTATATCGATTCCGATAGAGGATCAAGCTGTTACTTTAACGCTGACTGGAACACCTCAATCAGGTGCCATGGCTTTAGAGTTAACGGCTAGTTTAACGTCGTCAGGAAAAGTGATAGGTACTCTCACTCATTTGGCTGCAGCCACTGAATTATTAGGCAATGTGGCGTTGGTGAGTAACTTTTCGATTCCATCCGTCACATATGAAAATGCACCTGAAGACAAGTTGGGCGCACGATATAAATTTAGTAATTGGACCATGCAAGGTGAAGCATTTTCAGTAATAGATGAACAAGCGTTTGGTCCGATACTTTGGACTATGTATTCGTTAAACGATACATTGAGTGATGAAGGCTTTGTGATGAAGTTGAGTGCTTACACAGGGCCTATAGGTGAGCAAGATAATCAGCAAATAGAACTACAAATACAGCGTGATGATCAGTGGCTCGCTATTGATTCGCAAGTCATAGACCATGATGGCTGGTTGGCGACCTTTCGTATTGCTAATTGGGATGAAACACGCGATACGCCTTTTCGGGTTGTATACCGTGAAAAACACACAGATGGTACACAAACCCCAGATATATATTCAGGGATTATAAAAGCGAACCCAGCGAGTGAAAAATTACGAATGGCCGCGCTCACGTGTCAAAATGATTATGGTTTTCCGTACCAACCTGTTGCTCAAAATGTCGAAAAACTAAACCCCGATTTGGTGTTCTTTTCTGGTGATCAAATTTATGAAAGTCATGGCGGATTTGGTGTAATTCGTACTCCAGATAATTTAGCGATTTTAAATTACTTACGCAAATTCTATCAGTTTGGCTTGGCTTTCAAAGAGGTAATGCGTAATCAACCGACAATTTGTTTGCCCGATGATCATGATGTACTCCAAGGTAATTTGTGGGGGGAAGGTGGTGCAAGGATGGAAAACATTTCCAAAGACCCTTCAGCAAGTGCATTAGGTGGTTATATTGATTCTGCACGCGTGGTAAATATGATACATAAAACCACTCTCAACCATAATCCAGATCCTTATGATCCAACGCCAACTAATGGTATTAGCTCGTATTATGGCACTATGCTATATGGCGGTGTCGGTTTTGCGATTCTTGCCGACAGACAATGGAAAAGTGGCCCAGAGCGTATTAATGTTGCGGTTGGCGAAACGGGACAAGATGAAGACCCACTTTTTTATAATCCTATATTCAATCCCCCCGGCTTAGACCTGTTAGGAAACCGCCAAGAGAACTTTCTTATAAAGTGGGGTAATGATTGGCGTGGACATAAATTAAAAGCGGTATTAAGTCAAACGGTGTTTGCTGCTATTTCTACTCATCAGCCCTTGCCTGATCGCTTCTTGAAATATGATTTTGATTCGAGTGGTTGGCCTGCATCTGCACGTAACCGTGCAATTGACGCAATGCGTGACTCTATGGCGTTACATATTTGTGGAGATACCCATTTAGGTTCTTTATCGCAATATGGCGTAAACCAGCAAAGAGATAGCAATTGGGCTTTTTGTACGCCAGCTATTTCTGCCGGTTGGCCAAGATGGTGGAAACCTGATTCGATGAGCATGCCTTACCAAAACCGGCCAGCACACGGCCTTGGAGAAACTGGCGAATATAATGACACTTTCGGTAATAAGATTTATGTCTATGCGGTAGGAAATCCACAGGTTGGTAAATCCAGTAATCGTTATGTAAAGGCACATGAGAAAGGGAGTGGTTTTGGCTTTATTACATTTGATTCTGAAAAGCTGACATACACAATGGAAGCATATAAGTTTTTAATAGATATAGCCGATGGTAAAGCAAGTAATCAGTATCCAGGATGGCCAGTAACTATTCATCAACAAGAGAATAAAGGCAAAAATATATTAAGTTAACTTATATGTATTAGTTCAGACAATATCTGACAATTCAACTTGAAAAAGTGAGAGTTACCCGTTTTGATAAAGGTGTCGAATCTTTAAATCAAAACAAACAAAAAGGTAACTCTCATGTTGCATACTAACAACCCAACCATAAAACACAAAGCTGGTTTACTTAACCTCGCTGAAGAACTAGGCAATGTATCAAGAGCCTTTAAAGTCATGGGCGTATCACGAGATACATTTTATCGTTATCAAGAACTCGTTAATGAGGGGGGATTGATGCATTAATCGAAAAGAACCGCCGTACACCAAATATAAAGAATCGCGTTGACGAAGAAACAGAGCAAGCCGTCATTAAATATGCAGTTGACTATCCTGCTCACGGCCATCATAGAAGCAGCAATGAGCTTCGTAAATTAGGCGTGTTTGTTTCAGGTAGTGGTGTTCGTTCAATTGTTAGCTATACGCTTAAGGAAGAACTATAAAAAGATCTGGACGAATGGATGGATTACTACAACAATGATCGGACTCATCAAGGGAAAGTATGTTGCGGTCGAACACCACTTAAAACATTACTGGATGGAAAAACGGTTTGGGCAGAAAAGAATTTAGCTCAAATCTAAACTAACAGTCATCATTAGAAAAATGGGTAACTGTCAGATCAAGCCTGAGCTAGTACATATTAAACAGGACTTACTTAAATTCTCCCACTTTTATTAGTGAGTCTACCTTAACATTAGTGAGCGTTTTTTGGCTGCCATCTCGCCATGTAATTACAACTGATGAAAGCGTATCAGCTTGTGCTAATCCAAAATGCACAATATTAAGTAAGCTTTGCGAGTGAGATGCGCTTTGCGAACCAATAACTTGATATTGAGCTGCACTTGGCGTTTTAATTTGTACTTTTGCACCATACGGATCAATACCACTTTTTGAGTAGCCAACTCTTATAAGGGTATAATGAGCGTCGCTTAACTCAGTGGTATTTTTATACAAATGCCACTGGCCGTTGTCTGTATCACCGCTGAGTAGGTCCAATTTACCATCTTGGTCATAATCAAAGGCAGCCCCCATATCACCATGAGAATCTTGGCCTATTTCAGTATTGGCATTATGTACTGTTGTTGCTTCAAACTTGTAATCGCCTTGATTTATTAAGAGTACATCAGAAATACGCTCTTTTAACTTACCAAAGCGATAAACCATAAAGTCTATTTTAGTGTCATTATTAAAATCTCCTGGTACAACACCCCAGTTATTACTGTTTGTTAATGCTGGTAATTTAGATGAAATATCAACTAGCTTACCGTTATCGTTACGTAGTAATACATCGGTAAGGACTTGATTTTGTGGCTGCCAATCACTTTGGTATTCAGCTACATTTTTGAACGATGCACGTATATCCCATGCAAGGTTATCTGTAAGTACCCATTCAACACGCCATTTATTATTACCTAAATAACCAATGTACCAGCCGGTTTTATCAAGCTTAGTTGGAAAACCGAGCGCTTTTTGTTGGCTAATAGTTGTATTTTTATTAGGTGTATTAATTAATTTTTTTTGCTCTCCGATATATACATCCATTTGGCTTAATAGTTTGGCGCGTGGGAAGTGATAAAAGTCACTTAATATAAGGCTTCCTGAGTTTGTGTTGTCTGTAATGAGTGTTATACCGTCGTGACTCTTGTTACCTTCATCGCGCAAATCTAACCGCTTATTTTCTTTGTTATACGAGATACTATTATTAGCTATTTGGTAATTTGGTTTACCGCGAGCTAGGTAGTAATCCATATCACCATCGTTATCAATATCAGCTTGAGCAATAACTAACGTGTTTTTATATTCTTTGTTATTTGTAATAACGTTGTTAGTTTCATCAGTAAATGAAAAGTCGTTATTTCCTTTGTATATACTTAAATTATTATAAGCATCGAAGCCAAAAATATCGAGTATGTTGTCGTTATTATAATCGGTTAATAATACGCGCTCGGCTTTTATATTTTCAAAAGAAGGTGAGGGGTGATGAGCAAATTTTCCGTTACCAATATTTTCAAAAATTATATTACGTGGCGAGTTTTCGTGAATTAATTTCTCGGCGTTTATCTGTATAAAGTCCAGATCGCCATCGCCATCTACATCAATCCAACGCACAGAGCGCCCGCGAGCTCCCATTTTAGATAAGCCAGCTTCAACAGTTTTATCTTCAAATTTGCCATTATTGTTTTTAAGTAATCGTTGTGGTTTAGGTTTGGTGCCATTTCCGCCACCTAGGGCAATAAGTACGTCGAGATCGCCATCGTTGTCGTAATCACCGGCCGACATCCCATGAAGATCTGCTCGTGGAAAAATATTATCTTGTAGTGTGTATGTATTATCGCCATTTGCCATAAATAACCGAATAGGAGTGGTGTCGTGATTTGTTAGTAGTAGGTCATAGTGACCATCACTGTTTATATCTGCAATGGTAGGGCCGCCATACTTCCAATTTTTTTGTGTTATTAAACCTGCTTGTTCAGATACGTCAGAAAAGACTACGTTGTTATTTGTTTTACTACTGGGCGTGTGTGTTTGTATGTTTTGACTGCATCCCGCTAAGTTTAGAGCGCTGATAATCACTACGCTAAGCGCAGATTTTTTGTTTTTAATCATTATTGTCCCTCTTTATACCGTGTTAATTGTTGACAATATATGTTGATATTAAAACATACAAGTAAATTTTAATAACTATTCTTAATGCTTTTTAACGTATTGGCTTTTGCGCTCTAAAGTTATATTAAATTTTGATAGTGGCTTTACAAACAACATACCTAGGTGTAAATTGTTAACAATAAACCATATTAAGGTGTGATAGTTCACTTTGATATTCCTCGTATCGGCATTGTTTTAATGATGCTTTACTTGGTTACTATTTAATTAAACATTCTTGAAGGTATAAAAATATGCAAGCTGCACAATATATAGGTAACAAGTCATTTAACATTGTTGAAGGCACATCTATTAAACCTAAAGCGGGTGAGATTAGATTGAGTGTTGGATACGTTGGGATTTGCGGTACAGATATGCACATATACCACGGCGTAATGGATCAACGAGTGTCTATTCCGCAAACAATTGGCCATGAAATATCAGGTGTTGTTGCAGAAATAGGTGAAGGCGTTGAAGGCTTTGCTGTAGGCGAAAACGTGGTAGTACGTCCATTAGATTGGTGTGGCGATTGTCCTACGTGTAATGCAGGGCATACGCATATTTGTCAAAACTTAAAGTTTATGGGAATAGATACGCCAGGTGCTTTTCAGTCAAGCTGGACAGTTAAAGCGCGTACTTTGCATAAATTACCAGCAGGCGTTGATTTAAAACAAGGCGCATTAATAGAGCCGTTATCGGTTGCGTGCCATGATGTACGACGCTCGCGCTTACAAGCGGGTGAGAAAGTGGTTGTACTTGGTGGCGGGCCAATTGGGCAATTAGTTGCTGCGGTTGCTAAAAGTGTTGGTGCAGAAGTGCTCGTGTCTGAGCCTAACGAAAGCCGCCGTGCTTTTGCCAATGAGCTAGGTGTTAAATCGGTTAATCCCATTGAAGAAGATTTAGCAGCCTATGTAGATAGCTGGACGCAAACAAAAGGTGCAGATGTTGTATTTGAAGTATCAGGCGTAAAACCCGCAATAGAGGCTATGACCGAAATAGCAGGGCGTCGGGGTCGTATAGTCATGGTGGCTATTCACAGTGTTAAACCTGAAATCGATTTATTTCAATTCTTTTGGAAAGAGTTGGAGTTATTAGGTGCGCGCGTATACGAAGCGGCAGATTTTGATTGGGCAATAGAGTTAATTTCATCGGGCCAAATAGATCTTAAACCTTTTATTAGTTCGGTTAGTTCGTTAACTGATATTAGTAGTGCATTTTCGAGTATGGATGGAAATCCAGAAGGCATGAAAGCGCTTGTTGAATGTAATCCACAATAATAAAAATTATAAAGGTATTAAAATGAATAATATGTTAGAAAAATTTAGCTTAGAAGGCAAAGTAGCCCTTGTTACAGGTTGTAAGCGCGGTATTGGTAAAGGTATTGCACTAGGTTTAGCACAGGCTGGCGCTGATATTATTGGTGTGTCTGCAAGCTTAGAGCTTGAAGGCTCAGAAGTAGAAAAAGAAGTTAAAGCCCTTGGCCGAAACTTTAAAGCCTATCAATGTGACTTTGGTGATCGTGATGCGCTTTATTCTTTTATTAATGATGTTAAAAGCGATTTTCCTAAAATTGATATTTTAGTCAATAATGCAGGTACAATCCTACGTGCTCCTGCGGCTGAGCATGGAGATGATTTATGGGATAAAGTGATTGAAGTTAACTTAAATGCTCAATTTATTTTAAGCCGCGAAATAGGCAAACAAATGATAGAACATGGCGAGGGTAAAGTTATTTTTACAGCTTCTTTGCTTACCTTTCAAGGTGGTATTACAGTACCAGGTTACGCAGCTAGTAAAGGTGCTATTGGGCAATTGGTTATGGCGCTTTCTAACGAATGGGCAGGTAAAGGCATTAATGTAAATGCCATTGCGCCAGGTTACATTGATACCGATAACACTGAAGCATTACGCAATGACAAAGAGCGTAATGCAGCCATCTTAGCGCGCATTCCACAAGGTCGATGGGGAAATCCTGAAGACTTTAAAGGGCCCGCAGTGTTCTTGGCTTCTGAGGCTGCTAGTTATGTAAACGGCGCTATTTTATTGGTTGATGGCGGATGGATGGGGAGATAGTTCAATGAACTTCCATAATAATGTAAATTTTATAAACGGTGAATATGTTGCGTCTAAAGCGAGCGGCATCATTGAAATACTAAGCCCCTCTACGGGTAAAAAAATTGGTGAAATACCAAAAGGCTGTATAGAAGATGCGCAGTATGCACTTGAGTCAGCGAATGTAGGCCAGAAAAAGTGGGCTAAATTGACAGCTCGCACACGTCAAAATATATTGCGCGTGTTTGCTAATAAAATTCGTGAAAATAAAGATATTCTTGCACCAATGCTTGTTGCAGAGCAAGGTAAATTGCTATCAGTTGCACAAATGGAAGTCGACGTAACAGCGACTTTTATTGACTATGCATGCGACCATGCACTTACTATTGAAGGCGATATTTTACCTTCAGATAACGAAGATGAAAAAATATACATTCATAAAGTGCCGCGTGGCGTAGTTGTTGGTATTACTGCGTGGAATTTTCCGCTGGCATTGGCTGGTCGTAAAATTGGACCTGCGTTGATTACAGGTAACTCTATTGTATTAAAACCTACCCAAGAAACACCTTTAGCAACCACCGAGCTGGGTCGTTTAGCAAACGAAGCGGGGATTCCTGCTGGCGTGCTAAACGTTATTAATGGATCAGGTTCTGTTGTTGGCCAAGCATTGTGTGAAAGCCCAATTACTAAAATGATCACCATGACAGGCTCTACTGCTGCAGGTAAGCAAATCTATAAAACTAGCGCAGAATACATGACGCCTGTAATGCTTGAACTTGGCGGTAAAGCCCCGATGGTTGTTATGGCAGATGCCGACCTTGATGAGGCT
Organism: Pseudoalteromonas sp. SWN166; assembly: GCF_015864485.1. Taxonomy (NCBI): domain Bacteria; kingdom Pseudomonadati; phylum Pseudomonadota; class Gammaproteobacteria; order Alteromonadales; family Pseudoalteromonadaceae; genus Pseudoalteromonas; species Pseudoalteromonas sp. SWN166. The sequence continues at coordinate 19,445 of NZ_JADYXB010000005.1, read as the reverse complement.
GTTGAAGGTGCGCTTTGGGGTCGCTTTGCTAACTGCGGGCAAGTATGTACCTGTGTTGAGCGTTTATATGTTCAAGAGTCTGTGTACGATGCATTTATGGCTAAATTTATACCAGCAGTAAAAGCACTTCGTGTTGGGGATCCTATGAACCCAGATACACAAATGGGGCCTAAATGTAATCAACGTGAAATAGACAACATTGACCACATTGTTCAACAAAGTATTCAACAAGGCGCTTCTGTCGCCACTGGTGGTAAAGTTGCTTCTGTTGAGGGTTTCGAAGGTGGTTGTTGGTACGAACCAACGTTACTTGTAGACGTTAAGCAAGATAACATTGCAGTACACGAAGAAACTTTTGGCCCAGTACTCCCTATTGTAAAAGTTAAAGATATGGACCAAGCAATACAGTACTGTAACGACAGTATTTATGGCTTAAGCGCCTATATATTCACTCAAAACTTTTTTGATATTAATAAAGCTATTAACGAATTAGAAGTGGGTGAGGTATATATTAACCGTGGTATGGGTGAGCAGCATCAAGGTTTTCATAATGGCTGGAAACAAAGTGGTTTTGGCGGTGAAGACGGTAAGTTTGGTTTAGAGCAATATCTAGAAAAGAAAACCGTTTACTTAAAAGAAAAATAATATAATTAAACAACAATCTCCCTGGGTCGTTGATTTATAAATAACAAAGCCGATAATTTATTATCGGCTTTTTATTTTGTTCATAAATTATTTTAAATTTATGCTTATGTCACCATTAGGCTTGCAGCAGCACAGGAGTATTTCGCCTTCGCGCACAAACGCCAGTGGCTCTTCGTTATACTCGACGTTACCTGACACTAACGTTGCTCTACAGGCGCCGCAGTAACCTTCGCGGCATTGGAATGCAACGTCTATTTTCATTGATTCTAAGCACTGTAAAACAGAAGGGCAGCTAGTGGTAAATTCTATACACTGGCTGTTTTCTGCAAGCGTTATGCTTGCAGTAGACTTGTCACTCATTATAAATCAAAGTCACCAAATTCAGAGGCATCTACTTGCGAGTCGATTTGACCAACAAGGTATGAGCTAATTTCTGCTTCTTGTGGTGCTACTTGCACGTTATCAGACACTAACCATGAATTGATCCATGGGATAGGGTTACTGTTATTTTCAAACTGTGCTGGTAAGCCAATAGCGGTCATACGTGCGTTAGTAATGTACTCAACGTACTGACATAAAATATGCTTGTTTAGACCAATCATAGAACCATCTTTAAATAGGTACTCTGCCCATTCTTTTTCTTGCTCTGCGGCTTCTACAAACATTTTAATAGCTTCGTCGCGGCACTGAGCTGCAACAATTGCCATTTCTGGGTCGTCTTTACCGTCTTGCATAATATTTAAAATATGCTGAGTACCCGAAAGATGAAGTGCTTCATCACGCGCAATAAGCTTAATGATTTTAGCGTTACCTTCCATTAATTCACGCTCAGCAAACGCAAACGAACACGCAAAGCTTACATAAAAACGAATGGCTTCAAGAATATTTACCGACATCATGGCAAGGTAAAGTTTCTTTTTAAGTTCGAACAAATTAACGATCACTGTTTTGCCGTTAATTTCATGCTTGCCTTCACCGTAAAGGTTGTAAAGCGATACTGAATTAATTAAGTCATCATAGTATGTGGTTACAGCATCGGCGCGTTCGCTGATTTTATCGTTGCTAACTATGTCATCAAAAATAAGTTCAGGGGCTTGTGTAACATTACGAATAATATGCGTGTACGAGCGGCTGTGAATCGTTTCACTAAATGCCCACGTTTCTTTTATGGACAAGAAATATAACCTAAGTTATTTTTTAGATAAGTAACTGATATTTAGTTATTTCAAGTATGATTTGATAGTTTTAGATGGATAATAAAAATATTGCTAATGTTCGAGTTGTTGCTCATACTATGGACATTCATTATATAATCAAAAGTGCCACTTTGAATTTTAAAAAATCAACTTCTTATATTGTTCAATGGACGAGTTGCGCTGAATTTCCTGAACGAGAGTTTCCTTTAGTTTACTTATGTAATGGTACATTGTCCTATTCTTTACTTTGCTATATAAATCATTTGTATAAAACGAAGCGAGGTAAAAATACTACTAAACTATATGATTTGTTCAGGGTCGTAGGTGACCTAACTCAGTATTGCCTTCATCGTTCAGATATGATTTCAAAATGGGAAAAGCATCCACAACAAATGCTCTTATGTTTTTTCGAGGATTTATATTGCGGTACAGTAAATAACACTTGTTTGTATGGTTTAAGTTGGGATGGGGTAAGCTTGACTACGATAAGAAAATTGATAAATGAGTTTGACCAATATGCTGCCTATGTATCTAATTACCTAGATTACAACATACTTAATATTAGAGATTTATTTTCAGGAATGTCTGCACAGGGAAATAAATTTTTTAAAAATAATACCTATTCGTTATTAGAGCACTTAGACCTAGGCTCCAAAACAAATAGTTGGAATAATAGTGGGGTCACTTATGAACATGATCCTAAAATGGTGTTTCATAATAGTAATTCAAAGTATTCGTTCTTCCCTCCTGATAAACTTGAATCCCTACTGGATAGAACAAATGATATAAATCAAAGAGCATTATACTTGCTCTGTGCTTTCACTGGGCTAAGGGCTAGTGAGGCCCTTAACATTATGGTCACTGATATTGTTGCAAGTGAAACAAGTATTATTTGCAGTGACATCATTTTATCACCTCCTCATAGTAAAACGTATTGTCCAACTTCGAATAAATTAATCGATAGGAAGCAAGTTTTATTGAATTTCAAACTAGATGATACCAGTCATATTTCTTTAGACAAATCCACACTAAAGTATCTCAATGACCCTAAACCGAGAACTAATGCTGTGGGGAAGTACCATTTAGGTTGGAAAGGAATATCAGTTCCCTACGGTGCAAATTCAAAATATGGATACACTTTAGATTGGGTTAATGATTATGCACGAATGGCTTTTGAAAGATTAATACCTCATTTACTTGAACAATCAAGATTAGGTCATCCATATTTATTTTGTTTAAATACAAACGGTACACCTTTAACTTATAACACTTATTATAGGAGGCTTAGTCGTGCCTCTACTGAATTATGTGGGGAAAGTTACGGTACGCATTGTTTGAGACATTTTTGTGGTTTCTATATAGCGAATACCCTGAAGAAAGGTATTGATTTCGCGAAAGTAATTCTCAGACATAAACGGCATAGCTCGACTGCAATTTATTATAATTTGCAGGATGAAACATCTAGAAATTATTTGAGTCAAAATTTGGCATTTAAACAGGCGAAAAATACAAATTGGCAGTCACAAGACTTCAAATGCTTAGCTAATTTATCGAAAATAAACTAATAGTAGGGCAGGCATGGATCTCTTTAATGAATGGGAAGAAATAGTTAATTCAAACCCTTTAGAGTCTGTAAAGTTCACGACAGACCTCAGCTTCTTAGTGTGTGATAAAGGCTATAGTTCAGGAAATACTGTACTTTATAATAACTCCCATAACACAGTAGTTATAAATATAGATAAAGTTACCCATGTTGGTGGGGTTGTAAATTTACTAAATGAATTCTCCGAGTTAATTTTAAAGCAGAGGCTAGAATCAGTCGCAGTTGATGGGTGTATAACAAGAGATGCATATAATAACTTTCCTTCAGTTAATACATATAATGAACTAGTAAAAGCTGGTTTTAATATAGATGCCGCATTATCTGAACAAATCAACTTTATTTATAATCTAGAATTTGAAGTAATATCGTCTAAAAATAAAATTAAAAAAGGTCTCACAACTCACCAACTTTCTATTTTGTGGATTTCGTGGGAGAAGACATTTGAAGGGTATTCAGATATTGAAATTATCAAGTGGTTAGTATATGCGACAAGGCGTACTTTCCCTACTTTACCAAGTGATACAAGGAAGCCTCTAAAAGGATATAAGAGTGTAGCTGGCATATTAAAGTCTCCAATAGGTAAACTGACATCAATACTCAAAGTTAAAGAATCTGTTGAAATCGCTTACAGTTGCATTGAACCTATTGAAGATACTTTAGACGACTATCTGAGAGCATTTAAAAGAAAATGTAGCCGAGTTCCTATTTCTGATGTTTTTAGAATACTTAAAGCTAGTTTAGGCTCACTACTCCTATTTTTAGCTAATAGAAATTATCTCTTCTTACCTTATTTATTTTCATATTCGACAAACAATATAGTCACTAAATATATGTCAACAGATTCTGACTCTCTTATATCTATCTATCTAAATTACATCGGACAACTTGATATTAAAGATATGACTGGTCACCGATTATCACTTCGTGGAGTCGTATCTTGTTCAAACATTATAAAAATTCAAGATATCCCGAAGGATTTTATACTTGATATATCAGGTAGTTATCGTGATTTCTATAGAGCTAAAGGCTATTCAACCGGGGGCGTTTCCTTAGGTGCATGGCGGAATCTTTTTGAGTATATCGAAAATGAGGATTGGTTACGTGATCATGGTCGTTTCAACCGAACTGATTTTAATAAAACATCAAATAGAATGCTCAGGACACAGCACACTCTTTTGGAAAGCGCTCAATTCTATTTCATGAAATTATATACTGATGAATCTGTTGTTGAAAACCTTAAAGAGTTTTCTAGAGGTAAGTCAAAGTCGGTAATAACCTCTTTGAACAAGTTTGGGGCTTGGATTGTCGAAGAGTCCATCAATTTACCAATTGGAAATTTACGCGAAATTAAAAATAATTTTATTTATTCAAATGGAGAGAAAAAAACTTCACTCCGACGTACTTTATTTGAATATTTAGATCAAGATGAGGGTTCTTCTAGCTTATACACAAAACAAAATGATTGGAGTAATATTAAAGCGTTCTTTGTCTGGTGGTCAAAGAAGGAGTCGATTGAACTTGGAGAAAATGTAGCTAGTCCTGTTATTGAGAATAAACCATTCGGTTCCCCTAGTAAAAACTCAGTAACGACTCGTGAATCAATGCCAAGTATATTACATAGCTTTTGTGTAGAAGTGTTAAGTCGTAACAACTATGAATTATATCGAGATGGCCTAAACCGTAAACAGTTAAGACTTTACAACTTCGAAACAAAATCGGTAGATAGTGATGTTTTTGACGCTACAATACCGAGGTGTTTACATATGCTACTGTCTCTTCCTGTGAGAGGTATGCAGGCTCGATGGTTGGATGAAGGCCTGTTAGATGATTATATCTGGGATTACGATCTTCAAAAGTATGTAAAAAACAGTCACCCACTTAGTCAATTTATTTATCCTAATGGGAAAACTCATACTCAGAATTTTGGACGTACGGGAGTATTACGTTCAAAGTCGAGTGAAGGAAATGAAGATTTAAATATTTTCATAAATACAAATAAAACTCAAAGTAGATTAGAGCTTTTAAGTGGTGGGAAAAATATAGGGTATGAAATCCCTTGGCCAACTAATACGGATAATGAAACACTTAATGTTGTTTGGCGTTTGTTAGATGAACAAAAGAAGTTTAATAATAAGTACTCTCCAGCAATAGTCATGCCTTGTAACCAAAGAGATGAAAGCCCTTTTATATATTCAGGCCTAAAGATAAATATACCATATTATACACCGCTATTCAGGAGACGAACTGAGTCAGTCTCGAAATTAGATGCACTCAATAGAGATCAATTATTGATGCCAATTACTTCTGATAGCATAACCAAATTATTTCATAAGGTACTGACAAAAGCTGAAGATCTTTATAAAGACAAGTATCCTCAATTTAAAGACTCATATATAGCATTTAGTGATGATGGTCTTTCTAGATATGATTTACACTCATTGAGGGTTTACGGTATTACAGACCTACTAGATAACGGAGTACCGCTTGAAGTTGTTCAAATGATAGTTGGCCACGCATCTCATATTATGACTTTATATTACTATAAGAAGTCTAGAGAAGAGTTCATGAAAATTTTAAGAGATGCAAAACAATCAACCGGTATTTCAATAGCTAATGAACGGGAACTATTGAAAAATGGTGGTTCTAATGATGAAGATTTAATTGCATTATTTGATGTTGTTGATGAGTGGAATGTTGAGGGTATTTATAAAGCTAGACCTAACTTCAAAGATGGTGGACGTGATCAAGTTATTAATGGTGGCATTTGTTCGAGTTTTAACTGTGCTGACGGTGGAATTGATGTCAGCTATGTTAAGGGTGGGGTTAAAGTTGAATTGAGTCGTGTTGTGGGAGGTGATTTTAATTGTGGTAATTGTCGATATTTTAGAACTGGGCCTCGATTCCTCGCAGAGCAGATATATTATTTTAATATTATAGGTATGGAAATAAAAAAATTACTAGATGAAAGAGAGCAACTGATTGAAAAAGCCAATACATATTACGATAATCCATCGCTACAAGATGGTCATATCATCGCTGAACGATATGAAAGACAAGCTGATAAATTAACAAAAACTCTAGCATTTAAAGTGACTGAATCTAGGCGAAGAAAAAAGTTAATTGATGAGTCTGTATCTCTTGCTTCGAAAAACAAGAACCTTCCACTGAACTTGAATTCTGATGCACAGCCTGATGGTGTTAATATTGAAGAGATGAGTTTATTTGATGCTTGTATGGAAGTTACTACGCAGGCTGTAGTATTAGGTTTAGAAGACTCTAATTTGGAGTTGTCTTCGCAATACTTAGAAAAGTTTTTATCAACAGTAGCATCGTTATCAAAGCAATCGAACCCACTCCACCTCATACCCGATGAGAATATAAAAAAAATAGCAATACTTTATAAGTTATATGATGTGTGTGAAATGATGGGTAGAAAGATTACCGATGAAGAGTTCAGTTCACCAGAACTCTTACTTCAGAATTTAGGTACAGAAAAATTCAATGCTTTAGGTACAAGCTTAACATCCATTGAAGAGTCTTTAATCGAGGTCAATTAAATGAGTAATATTACACAAGATACTTTAGATTTTACTAATGCAAAAGTAAACGCTTTAATTCAAGATACTAATAACAAAAGAGTTAAAAATACTCTGGAAGAATTAAAAGAAGTATGTAATAAAATAATAAAAGAAGGGAATGAAGTCTCACCTATAGAGATTGAAAAATATACTCAGTTTGGAAAAAGAAAAATTACAGCACAGTTTATCTATAATGATAGGCAAAAAGCGGGTAATTATAAGGCTTTGCTCGATTTATATGAGCAACTAGGAATAACTAAAAAGGCAGATAGTTCGATAAAGGGTAAATCGAAGACAGAGTTTCCGCTAACAGCTCAAATCATTATTAATAATTTGAATAATAGAAATAGAATGTTGGAAAATATTTTAAAAGAACAATTTTTGATACGTGAAGCATCTACTGGGATTTCAATACAAGAGCTTGTTGAAGCAGGATCAAGCGGCGATGATTCCATAGATATAGATAGAGCCTCTACATTGATATCTGATATTCAAAGATTAGCTATAACAACTATATTTCATGAGTTGCTTGATAGAGATTGTGACTTGAAAGGGGAAGGGAATAGCCAGAGACTTGTCTGTTCATTGAGTAAACAAACGATATTAAAGCCAATTAGCTTAAAAGCCCTTAATAGTTTGATTTAAATTGCACTAATTTATACGGCTAAAGCTTAATTGTATTTGTTTGACATGTGGACCGCTGAATATGAGTATATGTATGACTGTGAGCTACAGGAAAAGAAGGCTTAGTAAGTTATTATAGATCTTAAATTATCTATTCTAGTAACCAGTTAATTGCCTAGTCATTAGGCCTAAAATCATAATTAACAAATAAGAGTTATTAACCTCAGAATAGTTGTGCGCGTAGATATCTATAAACGTGATCAATATTTTCTTTGTTGTCTTTTAACATAAATTCTAAAGCCGATAGGTTTTCAAAAGCTTTATTCGGTCTTCTAACCCAAGTATCAGCTTGGATTTTTGAGTGAAATAATATTCTAAAAAATTTATATATACCGATTAAACACGTAATTTTCTAATTACTTCAGAATTTAACTCTATAAAATTCCCATTTTGAACATTTAAAAAATGTCTCGGAGGTAACCTTATTTGACTTACTTGATTCATGTTTCATACTGGCTCCACCTTAAGATATGTACCTAAATATTGTATAACCTCTTTAACTAACGTTGTTTCTCACTGTCGAGATTGGTGGAAATATATCAACAGTATCGCAATCTAACAAGTTCATTATTTCATATATTCTTTCACATGAGACAGCTACAGCGCCAGATTCAATTCTGCTGACATAGGCTTGTTCTACATTTAATAGATGAGCTAGATCTGCTTGGCTCCAATCTTTTTTTACACGTGCTAGTTTTATATTTTTACCAATCATCTTTATTACTGACCGCATTCTATTAGGACCCGAATCTTAAAAAAGATAATAATCCCATATTGTTAGTCACTCACATATGTACTATAGTACATATTATATGTATTATAAGTCATAAAATGAGAAGGTTCATGGATTTAAATCTGGATTCATTTTTTCACACTGTGATTAGTATGAGTAACGTAGATCACTTTACTATGAAAGAGGTAAGTGTCGGTTTTTGTTGTTTGACTAAAACAGAACATTTTGAGCTCTCAGAAATAGAGAAAAAAGTGTCTGGCTATGTAAAAAAATTGCTTAAAAAAGGACAGTTAGAAGAGTCATCAATTGCAAATAATAAGTTCAAAACTTATAAAAAAACTCGTTTATTTTATGATAGTAATGACATTACTAAGACAAGAGCTTGGTTGTTAACTGAGTTTATTAAAGATTGTCGAGCACAAAGAGCTAGATTTATTTTTGAAATGTTCGAATATGACAAAGCCCTTGAGGCGTATTCTAAATCATACGCAAATAGTCATGATTTAGAAGAAATAATGAAGCCTGCTCATGAATTATTAAAAAATAAATCTAGCCTTCTTAAAAACAAAATAGGGGTTATAGATCAATTAATTGAGCTTTATAACAAAGAAGTCCTATTAGTACTTAAATCTGACTATTAATTTGTAATAATTTTTGTCTACTAGTCTATGGGCATATTTAATTTTGAGGAAGTCATATGCATAATATTGTTCTTGGCTATTTCTACTTTTGGTTTTAATTCCTCCATATTTTTTAGCTTTAATAACAGGGTATTTAGTTTAATAATACTGACTTGCATGTCCGTAAGGAAATAATATTAACTAAATTAGCTTAAGCTAACCATTTAAAGTAATTACTGTTTAACAAGTATATCATTTAATGGTATTAATAAATTATAGGGTTAATATTTACCCGAACATCTCTATGTTTGAAATTAAATAAATAAGTATGGTGAATTGATTGTCGATTAAAATGACTAGATCATATTTTTAGCACTGTATGAAGTAATAATATAAAAGTGAGGATTAATATTAATGCTGGCAACAGAAGAAACAAATTTAACAGACTTAATTTCATTGCTCAACTACGGTGTAACTATCCAGTTAGAGCTTGCTTCTGGGTATATTTCAATAGACGATAAAGATTTCCCTCCATATGAAGCAAGTAATGGCATAATATATCTTATTGGGAAAGCTAGAGATGACTTTGATATGCTGTGTGAAAAACAGGCTATTGGAGGTGTGAATCTAGATAAACCTTATTTAGTTGGTCTTTGTTTATGGGATACAAATTTACACGGGATACAGTCCGGAGAGGGAATTCTATTGGCCAAAAAGTTTGGGATTGGCAAAGAGTTCATTGATGATCTTGTTGTACTTGATTACGCTGTCGTTAATTAAACCTAGGAGTTGTATTAGTTTAGCGGCTGCTTTTGCAACTAAGTTGGCTTTATGATGAATTAGCATTCAAATTGGGATAATAATATTGATAGTTCATGCAAAGAAGTACTAACATTCATACATTAGTTGTGCCACTGACACCTTACATTGACTGCTGATGAAAATTCAGCAGGTGTTTCATATTCTAAAATAAAACGGAACTTTTATAATTATCAAATGAAAAATATTTGGATATTGACGATTCAATTATTTAATAGGAAAAATATACAAAAGGAAATGCAACCAAAACGATAGATGTCATTATATGCCAGAATAATTTTACGTCTAAATAGGCTTTAACAGCAATTACAGGCATAAATAAGAACTTTACAACGCTTGATACTGTTGTGTAGACAGAAAAAGATGATATTACTATATCACTGAATGTTTTAGCTATTTCAACATATCCTAAGTTAAAAATAATATCGGTATATAGACATATAAGCCCCGCGATTGAAAACAATGACACTACTTTATTTACAAAGCCTTCAATTATATCTCCAAATCCGGGCTCGACATAACCAAAAGCCAGTCTAACAAATCTGCCAGCTTTAGTTGACTTCCATAAACCATTGATTATAAATAATAATTTTTTTATCTTCATCACTGCTCACAAGTAAATACTTTAAACTTAACACATTGTTATGTTCTGGTTGTGATGATGGTGGTCAATCACAAAAGTCATAATCTCCTCCACATTCACCGGGCATATGCAAATAGCTGTAATTGGAACTATGGTCATTTGTTAGGAAAGCCAATCGAATAATAGTCAATATAATGTGGCCCTCTCCCTATAACAGAGAGAAATACTCTGTGAAATAAAAATTTTAATATTTTAAGGTCTCTAATCAACTATATTTGATTACCTTCTTCATAATCACAATCTGTAAATGCACCATGTAGAGTACCGTAACAATTAGTATTATTAGTAAAAGATTTTTTTGGAATTGATATACAAATTATTATCGGTAAAGTTGGTAAATGCTTCAAGCATCGTGATAATCCACTGAACTCCCTTTGCCTATTAACAATTAAATACATAGAAAATCATGCCATACTTTTTTCGATATCACACTAATTAATTAAATATTAAGAAGTTAATTGATATTTTCATGCTACTAAGCATTAGATTATCTTTAGTTTAAGCTGGGAGGAATCAATGCTCTTAGCTCAATTATTTTAATATAGTATCAAGAACAATTAACTTTGGTATTTAACTAATATCAATGCTCGATTACCGATTACCGATTACCGATTACCGATTACCGATTACCGATTACCGATTACCGATTACCGATTACCGATNCGATTACCGATTACCGATTACCGATTACCGATTACCGATTACCGATTACCGATTACCGATTACCGATTACCGATTACCGATTACCGATTACCGATTACCGATTACCGATTACCGATTACCGATTACACGAGCAACCCGGTAAATGTAACTTATTTGGTGCCGAGTAAATTATGGTAAGACAAAGTATTAAATTAATTTTATAAAAAAACTCCATATTTTATGGTCCATATGATGAGGCTGTATAGGAAAAAGTTGTTACTTTTGATAAATATTGTAAACTAAATAAAAAATTAATAACTTTGCTTCAGGACTTTTATTCACTCGGGATGCTAAGTTAATTCGAATGGAATCAAATTGATGCACTATGTATTCACGAACACTGAACGAAATAATTTTAAGGCTTCTGTTTTCGAGACTAAATCCCTTCTTTATCTAGCTACTCAAAGTCCAAAATATAAAAAAATCAGTATATTAACTATTGATTGTTTTAATGATGTTTCTGGGATGTGCGATGAAGAAAATTTATGGGATATACAAGCCAAAAATGAGAAAAATCTTACTCCTAGAAAAATTGGGAAATATTTGATAACACTTTATAATAACTATATATCTGAATTCAAACCTTTTTTTAAAGAGTTTATTTTCTTTATGCCTCATCTTAAAGAAGATTATGTAGAGGAACCATCTCTATCTTGTTACGACATTAAAAACTTTAAAGAGACCCACAAACAAAAATTAATTGCAGGTTTAAAGGCTAAAGCAAGTTTAAGTGATGATATAAATTTAAAAGGTTTTTTTGATAGAATTCTATTCGTAGAAGATCGCTCTGAAGAAAAAATGTATGTAAAAGGTTTGATGCGTTTCCAATCATCTAAACTTGATGATGATAAGTTTTTCAAAGCTATATTTACCGAAATAAGAGATAAACAAACTGCACTAAAAAATTCAGAAATTGAAAATATAAGAATCGAACAACCAATTGATGTTTTAACACTAGATAGAAGCTTAAAAACGGAACAATTGCAGGTGTTTGTTTTAAACCGTTTTGTCGGTGGTGATGTATTTAGTAATTCCAGGAAGTGCCCTGCAAGTTATATCCGATTCACGAGACGGTTTCATGATGAAGATGATATTGAGGATCACATATATGAGCAAAATGCAGCTCTAAGCAGAGCATTCTTTAATAAAAATAACCAAATAAATTTCTGGTGCTTATTTGAAGCTATATTCAAAGAGTTTTGCGAAGATAAAAATAAGAAAGTTACAGATGTTGTGAGTAATATTCGAACAAATTTAATAGATAAAGTTGAACATATGGACTCTGATTCGACCCTCTTTTTAGTTGCGATGGTAAGGGATGGACTGATAAATGATAATTAAAAAATTTGCATTTGGTAATAAATCTGAAGCATTTGTAGAAGATCGATTTGGTAAAAATCTAAATATTATTTTTAGCAACGATAACAATAAAGGCAAAACTCTTGTCATACAGGGCTTAATGTTTACTTTAGGTAATGAACCTATTTGGCCTGCAGGTTTCGAACAAGCAAAATATTATTTCTTTATTCATTTTGAAATGCACAATCGAACGTACAAAATACTTAGAAAAAAAGATACTTTTACTGTTTTGGTTGATGATGAAATTAATATTTTGGAGTCGCTTTCTGATTTTAAGTACTATTTCGATAAAAACATTTATAAGTTACCTGAAATCGTTCACCGAAGCTTTCCTAAATTAGTCGATTTAAATTTGTTTTATCAATTATTCTTTGTTGGACAGGACAAAAGAGATACTTCTTCGATATTTAATAGTGGTTTTTACAATAAAACTGACTTTATTGAAATGTTATACGCATTAAAAGGCATAACTGGGATTGAACTGTCAATTGAACAGATAAAAAAAATTAAGGATTCATTAGCTCAACTTCGTAGTTCAGAAACGAAGTTGGTAAAAGAAATTGATAGATTTAAGATCAGTAAAACAGTGTTACAAAATGTGAAATCCTCGGCTAACTTTAAGTTTTACAAAGAACAAGAAGCTTTACTGAAAACATTAAATAATAAAATTACTGAATTAAGGAAGCAAAGAAATAGGGAAAGTAGTCGTATAAATAAGTATTACAATCTGCAAGCTGAATTAAATTCTTTAAATAGAACCATCAGTATTGGACAAGTTAATTGCAATGACTGCGGAAGTACTAACATTACTTATAAATCGAAGGAAGTAACTTTTGATGTAAGTAACAAACAGGTAAGAAATTCTATTTTGGTTTCTGTCGATAAGAATATCCAAATAAAGAAAGAAATAATATCTCGCTTAGATTATGAAATTAATAACACTCAATCAGAAATAAACAAAGAACTTATACAAGTCACCCCCGAATTAAGAGACATCATATTATTTAAAGATGAACTAGAAAATTCTGGTAGCCTAGACAAAGAGCTAGATAAAAAACAAAAAGAAATTGAAACATTAAAGCAAAAATTACATGACTCTAGCTCAAAACAACAAGGATTATCAGTCCAACAAGGTCAGCTTATTAGGACCATAATAGAAGTAATGAATATGGCGTATAAGCTAATCGATGAAAATGGCATTCAAGTATTTGACAGTTTATTTACAAGAAAGTCTATTAATTATTCAGGCAGTGAAGAGCAAGAATTTTACTTTGCTAAATTATATGCCTTTCATTTTATATTTAAACATGAGTTTCCGCTCATAATTGATTCTTTTCGGGACAGAGAGTTATCTACTGATAAAGAACTTAAAATGATTGAAATATTTGAAAGTATTGGTAATCAAGTAGTAGTGACTTCTACATTAAAAAGAGAAGAGTATGAAAGTGAAAAGTATGAGTCTTATAAATCTTCAACTGCTTTGGATTATAGTTCTCATAGAGATAGCCAGATATTAAGTCAGAAATACATACTTCAATTCAATACTCTTTGTACTCAGTTTAAAATCGTTGGCTTTTAGTCTGATATTAAGCAGAGCTATCAAATTAAAAATAAAAGGAGTAACCCATTAGAAAACTCCGGTTAAGCAGGCGATATTTTTATATGTATTTGCTCTGACACATCAAGTTGACAAAAGTGTGAGTTACCCGTTTTGATAAATGTGTCGAATCTTTAAATCAAAACGAACAAAGAGGTAGCTCTCATATTGCATACTAACAATCTAAGCATTATTAATTAAGGCACTTGGCTTTCGTCTCAGTCGTCGTTTAACACCAATGCCAGCCCAGTTTCTGAGAGTGCTTACACACTGCGTTATAACAAGTCTGTGGATTATGCTTTCACATAAACAACACCAATTAAAGGTTGATTCAACAACAAGCCCTGCAAGCTCGTCTTTATAAAGGGCTAAAAAAGATAAAATGACAGAATATCATCATTTAAACGCTTGCTGCTAAGCATTTCACCTTGTTCATTAATGAAAGCAATTACAAATATGAACCTATTCATTAAAATCTATAGTCAGATACGGACTTCTACAAATAAAGGAATAAAATTTCATAAAACTGCATCTACTTGCATTTTATTTACAAATTCCTTTAGCCGAGTATTGTAACAACCCTTTTTTCATAAGTTTTAGCAGACTCTAGTTTAATTATTACGGAATGCATTGCAAATTTTAACTTCGTTAGTTTCATCCAATTTTATTTGTGAATAACATTATCTAATCACAATTTATGATTGGGATATCTGACACAAAGTGTTGTGTAGTACGGCGATAAAAAAGCTTGTTTGATGTTCCATGATTTTGTGATCTTTTCACTTTCTATTTCTATTTCTATTTCTATTGCGCTAATACCGCAGCGATAGAAGCGGGTGTTAGATTTAAAAATATCATTAATAACATGTATAACAGCATCTGCTATGACACTTGTATCAGATGTACGTATAGGAAAATCATAGAGCAAAGATTTTTATAATACACATCCTCATGTGGCGAGCTTGGAGCGAATATAACGAGTCGTTTTACTAATGACTGCTGTTCCAGTAGCTTACGTTCAACAATCACTACGTGTATCACAAGGGCTGATTTTAATGTATTTAAATCACTCACTCTTTCCTCGAAACTTCTTGTAGAGTAGATTTCTTTTTTATTCTGTTTTACTTCACCCCAGCTCAAACAGGCGATGCCATTGAGTTCGCTTACAGTGTAGTGGTCAACTACCATAATATTTGTATACCACCCCATTATTACCAAGGGTCCAAGTCTATATTAATAAATAAACCATTTTATTTAAATTTATCTCTTACCACTCTATATATTGAACTCTTTCATAGTTATAGGCATATTCATACGAAAGAATAATTATCAGGTAACTCTATGAAATTAATAATAACCTTACTACTTATAATATTAGGTATCTCAAAGGTCTTAGCTGCAAATCAAGAAATCGAATCATTTAGTAAAGCGAAAAAGATTTTAGAAAAGCAAGTTTATAACAATCACCGAAGTACGCTGTACTGCGGTGCTGAATTTGATTCTCAGAAAAAAGTAACAGCACCAAAAGGCTTTATCACGACTAAGTATCTTAAGCGTGCCAAAAAAGTTGAGTGGGAGCATATTGTGCCTGCGGAGAACTTTGGCCGTACTTTCAGTGAATGGAGAGATGGACATAGTCAATGTATTAATAGCAAAGGGAAGCTATTTAAAGGTCGAAGATGTGCGGAGAAAGTTAATACTGAGTATCGCCTTATGCAGGCTGACATGTTTAACCTTTATCCTGCTATAGGTGCAGTTAATGCGTTAAGAAGTAATTATAACTTCACTATGCTGCCCTCAGCACAAAGTGATTTCGGTAGTTGTGCGATGAGGATAGATAACAGAAAAGCAGAACCGCCTGAATCAGCTAGAGGAGAGATTGCACGTACTTACCTTTATATGGAGGGCGCTTATAAACGTTATAATATGAGCTCATCACAGCGAGAGCTAATGAATGCGTGGGATAAAATGTACCCTGTAGATGACTGGGAATGTACTAGAGCAAAAAAAATATCTAGCTTACAGAAAAGCGAGAACAATGTAGTTAAAAGTAGGTGTGAAGTGAGATAATTCTTACAAGGTCTTTTCAATAAACAAGCCTTTTCAGTCTTATAAATGAAATAGAGTGCTTCTGTAATCGGCCTTAAATGATCCTCGATTGACTACAGGCAGTCAATCGATAGCTCTTATATATGAACATCAAGGTGCAATCCTTAGTCTAGGTTTATTAGTTTTTATTTCTCGATACCTGATGACAAATCCCAAGTAATTTAATAGGCTAGGGCACTATATAAAAAGCATCGGTAGCTCAGAGCTA
The DNA here is from genome assembly GCF_015864485.1 of Pseudoalteromonas sp. SWN166. Taxonomy (NCBI): domain Bacteria; kingdom Pseudomonadati; phylum Pseudomonadota; class Gammaproteobacteria; order Alteromonadales; family Pseudoalteromonadaceae; genus Pseudoalteromonas; species Pseudoalteromonas sp. SWN166. The sequence goes on along the minus strand of NZ_JADYXB010000005.1, from coordinate 2,949 downwards.
AAACTACTCAAGGAAACGTAATGTCCGAATATTGTTTTTTTACCCCAGAGTCTCAGGCACTAGCTGAATCAGCTAACCTCAAATATTTATTAGAACTATTTGCAGAAAATAACAAAAAGCAAATTTATGTTTTAACTCGACCATTATCGAAAGAAGATCTCACTTATGATTATGAACAAGGATTTGTAATTTTTGCTTCGGGCTATAAACCATGCTTTGTTGATACTGGAAGTAATGTAGATAAATTTGAAGAATTCGTCGATGATTTTATAGATGACATAGCTTTTTTGTCAGAGAAATTTGAATATCGTAAGAAAATTGGTAGAAAAAAGCATTGGCGTGAGCTAATCGAAATTACAGAGCATGGTGACTTAGAGCTTACCTCTCTAAAGCTAGAAAATCCGAGAGATAAAAGAATTGCAGATCTACTAACGTCTTTGGTTATAGGAAGTATCAATGATGTAAACAGAGTCAACCTTGATGCAAATAATCTGCTTGACAGTATAAAGTCTAAGATTGTTCTCTTTGATACAGATCAAACAGGTTTTGTATTTAAGATGAATACGAATAAAAGGTTTATGATTCAGGGTTTAGCTGGTTCTGGTAAAACAGAGCTTCTTCTGCATAAACTCAAAGAGGTCTATTCTAATGAGCAAGAAGCAAGGATAGCTTTTACCTGTTTCAATAAGATACTTGCCTCAAGTATGAAAAGCCGTATTCCAGAATTTTTTAACTTTATGAAAGTCGAAAAACAGATTGATTGGGAAAATAAGCTTTTTTGTTTCCATTCATGGGGAAGTGGTAGATATCCAAATTCAGGTATGTATCGCTATATTTGCCATATGTATGGAATACCGTTTGGCACTTTCGCAGCAGGAAGCTTTGATCAGTTATGCAAGCAAGCTATAGAAAACATAAAGAATAATCGCTCCAATGAAGATCACGAATACATTTTTGATTATGTTTTTATTGATGAAAGTCAGGATTTCGGTGAGCATTTTGTAGAGTTATGTGAATTAGTAACTGAGAAAAAAGTGTTCGTTGCCGGTGATGTATTTCAAAATATCTTTAGAACAATTGATGACTCAGTTAGTCATGCTGATTTAGTTTTAAAAAAGTGCTACCGAACAGATCCTAAGAATTTAATGTTTTCTCATGCTCTAGGCATGGGGTTGTATGAACAGCCAGTGCTTAGGTGGCTTAAAGATAATGAATGGGCTGCGTGTGGATATAATTATAAAGAAGTAGATACCCGTGCAATTATAAGTAGAGATCCATTACGCAGATTTGAAGATCTCCCACAAGAATTTTCATCTACATCAATCCATTTATCGCAACGTAATCAAGGTCTTTCTGATTCAATTTTTTCGGTTATAAACCAAATTCAGGATCGACATAAAACTGTAGAAGCCGGAGATATAGCTGTTCTTTTTTTAGATAAAGCTAATTATATCTATGATGAAATGACAAAGCTATCTGGTAAAATTATCGAACGGTTAGGCTGGCCTGTGAATATATCACACGAAACTAAAACTAGTGATTCCGCTAAGTTTTTCATCTCGAATATCAACAACGCGAAGGGATTAGAGTTCCCTTTTGTTATTTGTGTTGCAAGAGACCTTCGAGTCAATTCATCTTTCCGTAATGGTCTATACACAATGATGGCTCGTTCATTTCTAGAGAGTCATTTAATTTTAGGGACTAGAACAGACGCTAACTTATTAAAAAATTTAAATGAAGGCTTAGAATGCATTAATAACAATGGACACATGAACCTTCGAATCCCCACTAGGGAAGAAATAGAGAACCAGCAGGATTTAATCGTATGGCTAGAGGAACCTTCTATAGAGGATAAGGTGACCATATACTGTGAAGAGAAGGGGGTTAGCCCTAGACTCAAGGCAAAATTAATCCACAGAATGACGGAAGTGATGGGCGATGAGGATTTTGACGATGAATATTTCAATGCAATCATCAATGTTGAGTTCAAACGCTTCGAAAAATTATGAATACGTATTATTTTAATGATATCCCCGCATATCTTATAGACAAGTTATGCGCGGTAAGAACCCCATTAGATAACCTATGGAATATCTTAACCATTATAGAGGTAATTAATTCTCACCCTGAATTGAGAACAATCACTCCTCAAGATGGCTTTGATATTGCCGTATTTACGAAGGATTTACAACGGTTTGTCGTCAATAAAGATAGTGGATATTTCTCGATGGCTAACCCTTTCCAAGTCAACTTTGGTAATGACACAATCTCGTTCAATTGCGATCAAATGGCAGAGCCAGTTAGTGGACTATTTATAGCTGTTATGAAGAACGCGATTCAAACTGTTCGTGAGTCAGGTCATTCCTATGACGATATAGTTCTATCAATTCATCAAGGCTTTGAAATTGATTGGAAAGAGATATCGAAATACATAGATGCGTTTGTGTCTATTCTTTCTGAGGATCATGGCTATTTTAGGTTTGATGATGATATTGACAACGTTAATGGAGACATCCACCCTAGGTATCATTTTGACGTATTCTTTAAAAATACCTGCTCGCTAAAAATTGGCTACGATAGACCAGCAGAGTTACAGTGTTTTTTATCACTAGCAGATAAAACACAATCAAAAAAGTACTTAGTAGACTCTGCTAGGGTTAAATAAATGCATAACAACTTTATTCAAACAGTTTACAAGCTACTTCATGAAGAAGAGTTTAACTAATCAACAATAATACGAAATTCCAAAAGTTAATAGGGTCAGGGAGCTTCAAATCTCCCTTGATTCCTCATGTTTACCTCGTACTTCGCCCCTCGAATACTTCAATATTGTAGTGGTCAATAAAATTTGGCCACAGTTTTAGAATCTTGATATCTAACCTCAGATTCATTTGGCGCTAAACCGGCATTATAATGATGCGGCCTAACGTTGTTGTAATATCCGTTGAT
>NZ_JADYXB010000049.1:0-22948 GCF_015864485.1 Pseudoalteromonas sp. SWN166 | reverse complement strand
TCATTAAAAGCGATATCGCAAAATGCACATATGAGCTTAATTAATGACTTTTCGTTAAATGAAATAGACCGCGCCAGTGCAATTGCCTATTTAGGTAATTCGGGCGCTGAGCTAAACGATGTCACAGTAAAAAGTTGGGTTAACTCGTCGCTTCCGCTTATTCGCTTAGCGATTGCTAAAATGGGCTTTTTACTCCCCGAAGCAGAGCGTTTAAAAAGCTATAAGCAACTATTAACCGACAAATTAAAGTCGGTGCGTGTTGCTGCTGCGCAAAACCTAAGCCAAACAACAGCGCAGTTAAATGGGCTTAATCAATCAATCATAGAGCTTGCACACGCCAATACTGTCAATACATGGCGCGGTGAAGGTAACATCAATCAAAGTATGCTCGCGCTTAATAAACAAGACATAAACGGTGCTATAACGTCGTTACAAAAAGGCATTAGCGTTGACCCTTACTTTGATGCAAGTTATGTAAATTTAGCCGATATTTATTATCGCCTTGGTCAAACAGCAAAAATGCAAAGCACGTTAAATAGTGGTTTAAAAGCAGTACCTACCTCTGCGCCGCTACATTATGCAAACGGTATGGCGCTTATTAGAAGCGGTAACAAACCCGCTGCAGTTGATTCATTTAAACACGCAATGACACTTGAGAGTAATAACGTGCAATACGCTTATTTGTACTTTTTAGCGCTAGATAGCATTGGCTCAACAGCGCAGGCCGTGAGTGAATTAAAACTCAAAATGGGCGCTTATAATAATGCGCAGCAGCTTAAAAACTTAGGAATGGGCTTTGCTCAAAAAATAAAAGATAGAAATACTTATAACTACTTCAGTCTATTGAAATAAGACTTGAACCTTAAGTTATAAACGCTACACACGGATTTAATACGCCTATAGAGTTAATCGACCAGTACAAAGGTCGGTTAACTCTATAGAGATTTATAATAGTGGTTTGATATAATTAAAATTAAAAGCCACATTACATTTATAAATTTAAGGCGTCGGGCTATGTTTTTCCGCTAATTGGTGCTTTATTTTTTCAAATGCTTCTTCATCAAGACTGTATTTACTAATAAAAAAATAACCTACAACAGCCGAAATAATTGTACCCGAAACCAAAATAACTCTCATCAATAAAAGAGAGGTAGGTGATTGATTGATTCCAAGTAAGGCGTCAAAACCGATTAAATTTAATGTTAACCCTGAGCCTATCATGGCAATGGTACTTGCAATTGCAATAATCCAGTATTGCAAAGAGGCAAACAAACCTTCTCTACGAACTTTGTTTGCAACTTCATCAGCATCTATTTGATCTGCAATCATTGAAGATACAATGACACCAATGCTGGCCCAAATTGAGCAACATAAAATAGCATCTAAAACCAACCACCAATCATTACCAGGTTGGTATATAAACCACTTAGCAAAGCCGCCGATAATAGTTACTCTATAAGACCACTTTAAGGTATTTACTTTACCTATACGTGTAGAAAGGGATGTCAGCACGTAAATTGCAGCAATACCTGCAATTGCGTATGAGCTCGAAAGTATGCCTTTAGATGTAGCGCCAGCCAGAATATTGCCGTCATTCATGTAGTAGACTAATACGTAGTAATCCATGCTTGCTGCAAAGCTTCCAACTGTAAGTTGTACAGCAATTAAAATGAGCAAAATCTTCATGTTTTTATTTTTTATAATTGCGTTTAAGCTTGAAAGTAAAGGGAGATTTTTATTAACTTCAGTCTTTTTGTAATCACGCTCTTTTAGAAATAGAGCCGGTAGCATACCAAAGCAACCCAAACATACTATAGCAACACCCCAACCCACATATTGCATGCCCAACACAACCCCACCAAAAATACTTAGCTTTGCTAAAGGGAATATCCAATGATAGGTAATACCCCCTAATTTTAAAAAGTAAGTAACAAAGGCCATAACTTTTGTTCGTTCGTGATAGTTGTTAGATGCCTCGTAGGCCAAGCACTTCATTGGTAATGTCCAACACGCATTAAAGGCATAAAATAAAAGCGCCATGAATGAAAAATAATATAGCTGGTATGTTTGCGCCCAATGAATAGGTACCATCCAAATAAACCCAAAAACGATACATGAAAGCCAAGGGAATACGAATAAAAAAGGTCTTCTTCTACCGTAGGGGGTTTGTAATTTATCTGACCAATAACCAACTAGTGGGGAAATGAAACTAGCTACGAAAACAGGAGCTTTTATAGCCAAGGCTAAGAAAAAAGGATCTACACCGAGTGTCATTTGGTAATAAGGAATAGCTAAAATACCGATACCTTGATGAGAGAAAAATATTCCAAGAAAGCCGATACCGAGCAATATTTTTTGTTTAAGCATCACGTCTTTATTATTTAATTGGATCATGGTTTCTCACTAATGCTTAACCACCTTATTTTTATGGTTATAATCAGGCGATATGTAGATTTTTCATTTGAAAAGAGCAAAATTATGGGATAACGTTAGCACAAATTAATTATCTTAACTATTCTTGGAGAACTTAAACTCAATGGTCACTATAAAGGATGTTGCCCGCGTAGCGGATGTATCACCTTCAACGGTTTCTCGTGTAGTGCGAGGAGAAGGGAAGGTAGGTAAAAAATGTCGAGCTAAAGTTCAAAAAGTAATTGATGAAATGGGTTATAGACCCAACACCAATGCAAGAGCATTAGTGAGTAGAAGATCTGAGCTAGTTGGTATTGTTACTCCAGCACTTCACAAGCCTTTTTTTGGCTCTATTGCTTTTGGTGCAGAGACCGCAGCACGCCAAAAGTCATTTCAAGTAATGATGCGTAATTCACATAACGATCCTGAGCACGAAATAGATGCCATAAACTCATTTCGAGAGCACGGTTGCGAAAATATTATTTTGCACAGTAAGTCTGGCTCTGTTGATGATTTAAAAGATCTCGCTGAAAAAATTCCAGGTTTAGTTTTTATTAACCGCTTTATACCTGAATTAGCGTCAAGATGTGTTTGGCTTGATAATGTATCAGGTGGGCGAATGACGGCTGATTATTTATACAGCCAAGGCCATAGAGATATCGCTTTAGTCAGTTTAAATCTCAACAACGATCAAGAAGAACGTATTCGAGGTGTTCGTCAATTTTTTCAATCAAAAGGGATCCCAATCCCTGAAGAAAATATTGTTGAACACAGTCCTGTAAAAGACGTTGTTTCGAATATTGAAGAATATTGTGTGTATGCTGTTAAAGAGTTATACAAAAGAAACGCAAATTTCACAGCGATTGTTGCTTACAATGATGAAATGGCGGTATGCCTCATGAACGCGCTATTTGATATAGGCAAAAGAGTACCTGAAGACGTATCTGTTATGGGGTTTGATGATCTTGATATAGCACATAAATGTCGCCCAGCACTGACGACCATTCGTTACCCTATTATTGAAATGTCTGAGTATGCTACAAAGCTGTCACTACAAATGACTTTAGAAAAAGAAGATATAGTTCAAAGAACGCATTTATTTATGCCTAGTTTAGTTGTGCGCAAATCAGTTAAAAAAATAGATTTGTAGGTTATCAGCTCCTATATTTAACTTGTTTTAATTACCTCCTCTTAGGATAACGATCCCCCCTGCTGTTTATCCTGATTAACTCCCAATGTAATTTATTGTAAAGAACGAGGAACATAACTATTTATTTTACGATGAATATCAGTTGTTTATGTTTTTTTATATGATTTTTAAGTTTATATAAAGTTAATGCGATATTGACATACCGTTCAATTAAGTTTAATTTTTAAGGATAACGTTATCCCTAGTTAATAAGTCATACAGGAATAGTATTTTGAACTTCAATTTTGTAAATAAATATAAGCCATTAAAAGTACTAATTATGCTAATAAGCATGATTAGTGCTAATTCTTGGGCAAATAATGAGAGAGAAAGTTTTAATGATGGTTGGTTATTTGCCAAAGGTGAGCACGTTGGTGCAGATAAAAGCAAATTTGAAGATTCAAAATGGCGAACGTTAAACTTGCCTCACGACTGGGCAATTGAAGGACCATTTGATAAAACTTACAGTGCTAGAAATGGTGGTTTACCGGTATTTGGAACAGCGTGGTATCGAAAGCATTTTACTTTAGCAAAATCGACCCTTGGGAAATCAGTTTCTATCACCTTCGATGGTGCAATGTCGAACACTGAAATTTTTGTTAATGGAAATAAGGTTATCAGTCGTCCATTTGGGTATATTGCGTTTGAATTTGATATTACACCTTATCTAAACAACCCAGGCGATGAAAATGTGATTTCAGTAAAGTTATCTCCTGAAAATTTTTCAGCTCGTTGGTACTCAGGAGCAGGTATTTATCGTAATACTTGGCTTGAAATTAACGACAAAGTACATATTAAGCAATGGGAAACATTTGTTTCAACCCCAGCTATTACAAAAAATAAAGCGATTGTTGATTATAAAACCACTGTTATTAATACCGAAAAAGTGTCTCAAGCTGTTGTTATAAAAACAAGTATAAAATCAGCTGAGGGTGTTGTAGTCGATGAGACAGCTCTAGATCTTATATTACCTGCAAATAGTGAACATAAAATCCAACATCAACTTAAAATTAGTCAACCTAGGCTATGGGACACTGAAGATCCATATAGATATACGGTAGTTACTAGCGTTGTAAAAGATGGAAAAACTGTTGATGTAAATTCTGTACCGCTAGGTGTTCGAAAAATTGAATTTAAGGCTGACGATGGCTTTTGGCTCAATGACCGAAGAGTTCAAATTCAGGGTGTTTGTTTACACCACGACAATGGGCCGCTAGGCGCTATTGTTAATAAGCGTGCTATTGAAAGAAAGCTAGAAATAATGAAAGAAATGGGCGCTAACTCTGTTCGAACTTCTCATAACCCTCCATCACCAGAGTTGGTTGAATTGGCTGATAAAATGGGAATTTTATTGCAAGTTGAATCTTTCGATATGTGGGAAATTGAAAAACCTGCTGTAGTAAATGGATACAATAAGAACTTTGAACAGTGGCATGACCGCGATTTACGAGACATGATCAAACAATACCGTAACAACCCTTCAGTAATCATGTGGAGTATTGGTAATGAGGTTATGGAGCAGCGCACAGATGACGGTTGGAAAGTTGCTAAAAATTTACAACGTATTGCACATGACGAAGACCCTACCCGTTTAGTTACCAATGGCTTGAGCATGTACCCTGACTTTATAGATAAAGGCATGGCACAAGAAATGGACATTGTGGGTCTAAATTATAAGGCTTATAAATATCAAGAAATTAAGCAAGCACACCCCGATTGGATAATTGTAGGAACGGAGACATCATCTGTTGTAAGTACGCGTGGTGTGTATCATTTCCCAATTGAAAAATATAATAAGCATGAGTCTAAATATGTCACCAGTTTTGATGTGATCACTCCTCCTTGGGCTTATATCCCAGATATAGAATTCGAAAATTTAAAGAATAATCCAAGTGTTATGGGTGAGTATATATGGACAGGTTTTGACTATATTGGCGAGCCTACGCCTTACGGTGGTCGTGATCATGGAAATAAGTTTTATTGGAATCAAGATTGGCCAGCACGAAGTTCATCATTTGGGGCTGTTGATTTAGTTGGATTTAAAAAAGATAGATTTTACCTTTACCAAAGCCAGTGGACAAAAAAACCAATGGTACACGTATTACCACATTGGAACTGGCCCGAAAAAGTCGGTGAAACAATCCCTGTTTTTGCATATACAAATGCTGAAGAGGTTGAGTTATTTGTAAATGGTCAATCTAAAGGAAGAAAACGAAAAGGTGAAGATAAAGTACGCTTACCTGTCAGCCTACGTTACGACAAGTCGGTTAAATACTTTGATTCTCCGTATCGACTGCGTTGGGACGTAGAGTATCAACCTGGTGAAATTAAGGTTGTAGCATATACAAATAATAAAGTGGTTTCTGTTAAAACGGTTAAAACAGCAGGTAAAGCAGCTCAAATAGCGCTATCTCCTGATAGAAAAATACTGAGCGCAGATGGTTATGATCTTTCTTATATCACCGTAGAGATTACAGACAAAGACGGTAATTTAGTTCCTGATGCTGATAATAAAATTAATTTTAAAGTTGAAGGTGCTGGCGAAATTATTGGGGTCGGAAATGGTGATTCGGCAACAACAGCCCCATTTCAAGCTGATTATCGTCATGCCTTTTACGGCAAAGCCATGTTAATCGTTAAAAGTAATAAAAACATGCTAGGGGAAATAAAAGTGACTGCTAGTGGAGAAAAATTAATTTCAGATTCAGTTGTATTAATTAGCCAGTAAGCAGATAGCCCGTGTTGCAGTGGTCGCGGCGATATTTGCCTAGCTGCGATTGGCTGATTAATCGTGGAAGGGAAAAGCATTACTTTAGAGTAGTTAGCTGAGGAGTGTTTTTCTTGGATGAAAATAACAAACGGTTCTGTATTTCAACTTATTGATACATTTAATTGCTTGTATCATTTTTTATAAAAGGCCTTTTATGTTACTTAGAATTTTTTTACCAATAACAATGCTAATTACAGTTAGCGCACACGCTAATGTAGAGGTGAGTACCTCAAAAAGTATTAAAAATATAGATAAAACTAAATTAGCCGTTAATCAAAAAAAACCGACAAATATTTTGTGGATTTATATGGAGGATCAAAATCCGTGGAATAATGCTTGGGGTGATTACACTGTATCAACACCAAATATTAAACAATTTGCAGATCAAGGCGTTCGTTTTACAAATGCACACCAGCCTGCTCCAGTGTGTTCTGCAACACGTTCAGCATTAATTACAGGGCAATATCAAACGACCTTGGGCCTTCAAAATCATCGTTCTAGTCGTGCCAGTTACAATGCGACTTTTTTACCAGAAGGATATAAAACGGTTCCAGAGCTGTTTGTTGATGCTGGATATCAGACATTTAATATTGGTAAAGATGATTACAATTTTAAGTATGATCGTAGCAAACTTTACAATGCTCACGAAGGAAAAGCGGGCTTTCAAGGTGCACATGACGGCACTAAATTTGATTGGGCTAAAAACCTTAAAAATAAACCGTTTTTTGGTCAGATACAGCTACAAGGCGGAAAGCATCATAACTTTAAGGGTAAAGACGTTCCTCAAGTCGACCCTGATAAAATGACGCTTCCACCTTATTATGCAGATACCCCGGCAACACGCGCTGAATGGGCAAAGCATTATAAAACTCAAGTTTTGTCTGATATCGAATTAGGCCAAATTTTAAAAGAGTTAGATGACAATAATATATTAGAAAACACTGCAATTTTTTGGTTTTCAGATCATGGCATGCTGTTACTTCGTCACAAACAGGAGCTTTATGAGGATGGCGTAAAAGTACCTTTAATTATCAGTTGGCCTGCAGGTAAAGAGCTATTAAAAGGTAAAGGTGCTGTAAGAAATGATTTGATCAGCGGTTTAGATATACCAGCAACCAGCCTTGCTTTAGCCGGGATTGATATTCCTTCTTATTATGACGGTAAGAATGTTTTTTCTGAAGAGTTTTCAGGTCGAGATTACGTTATTTCAGCCAAAGATCGAATGGATTATACATTTGACAGAGCGAGAAGCGTACGAACTGAAAAATACCGTTACATACGCCAATTTCATCCAGAGCTTTCGAGCGCTCAACCGCAATACCGCGATAAAAAACAATACTCTATAGAGGCTCGTGCTTTATATGAAGAAGGTAAGCTAACCCCAGTGCAAGCAGCATACTATTCTGCAACAAAGCCGGTAGAGGAGTTATATGATCTGCAATCAGACCCTGACCAAATTAAAAATTTAGCTGCATTGCCTAAGTATAAAAAAGAGCTCTTACGTCATCGCCAAATTTTACTCGATTGGATTGCCAAAACAGACGACAAGGGTGCATATCCAGAGTCTGAGCGAGCAGTTAAAGAGGTGCTTGATATATGGGGTAAAAATTGTGTAAGTACTCAATGTGAAAGCTATCGATTACACCATCCTGATTCAGTAAATATACCGGGTGATAAAGTGTATTCACCAATCCAATGGCCAGCCTACATGCCAAAGCCTAAAACGCCGTATTACAGCGAAATAGAGCATATATACCGAAAGAAATTTCAGTAGCTTAGGCGCTGAGCGCTCAGAAATATTAATTCTGAGCGTTCAATTAAGATCATAAACACAACCCATAAAAAATTGAGACATAAGAATGAATTATAAAACTAAAGTAATCCCCTTAATTTTAAGTGCTTTACCGCTGCTTTCTATGCAGTTGTACGCTAAAGAGGTTTTAACTTTTGAACCGGTAGCGCAGGATATGACCCCGATTATTCGCAGCGCTCTGAAAAATGTAAAAGATAAAGATTTAAAAATTGTATTTAAGAAAGGGACTTATAAGTTTTTACCTGAATATGCATCAAGTGAGTACCGACGAATTACCAATCATGGTAATGGATTAAAAAAAATAGCTTTTTCTTTAGATGGTTTTGACTCAGTTGAAATTGAAGGTGCTGGGTCTGAATTTATTTTTCATGGGCAAATAGCGCCATTTGAATTTTATAATAATAAAAGCGTTAAAGTTAGCAACATTACTATTGATTGGGATATACCGTTTACGTTTGTAGCTGAAGTACTGGCAGTAAATGAGAAACAAGGGTATCGAGACGTAAGGCCTGTTAAAGGCGATCATCAGTGGGATCTTAAAGGAGGAAAAATTCGGTTCCCAAATGTTGATGGATTTAGTTATGACTATTTAGGCTCTACACTTGCTTGGGATAAAAATGAAAAGCGAGTTGTTCATGGTGGTATAGACAGTAAAAGCAAGTCAGATAACGTAGAAGACTTAGGAAATGGTGTTTTAAGAATTCACGAAAAACTTAAAAATCACCCTCCGATTGGCTCGTTAACAAGCTCAAAAGGCGACAGAGAAACACATCGGTACGCACCTGCTTTTCAAGTGAAAAATTCTAAAAATATAGTGTTTGATAATGTAGTTATACATCACGCTTTAGGAATGGGGTTTTTATTTGAAAAAAGTGAAGACATTCAGATTCTAAACTCAGGCGTTTATTTACGTGATGGTTCAGAGCGCTTAATTTCTACAACGGCTGATGCAACTCACTTTGCTAATTGTAAGGGCGATATTTTAATAGAAAATAGTCGTTTTGAAAATATGCTAGATGACGGTGCAAACGTACATGGTACTTACACCATAGTTGACAAAATAATTGATAGTCACACTGTATTGGTCAAGTTTGGTCACTTTGAGCAAACAGGATTTGAGTTTACTGGTCAAGGTGATGAAATTTGGTTTATACACCAGCCAAATACCAAAAGAGAAAATATAAATATAGTTGAATCGGTAAACATAATTAATGAAAATTATACGCAGATTAAGTTCAAAGATAGCTTGCCAAAACAGCTTACCAAAGGTGACTTGTTAGAAAATAAAACGTGGAACCCTACTTTCACAATGCGTAAAACCATCATTAAAAACCACCGCGCGCGTAATGTAGTTTTAAAAACACCATTAAAAACCGTTATTGAAGATAATTTCTTTTCATCAATGATGTCATCAATTTTGTTTCGTGGAGAAACCTTCTTTTGGTACGAATCGGGTGCAGTAGAGGACGTACTCATAAGAAACAATACTTTTGACTATGTAGCTTATGCAGGGAAACCTCATGCGGTTTTAAACATAACACCAAGACTTAGCACAAGTTTTAATCAAGATGAGATATACGATCGCAACATTCGATTTGAAAATAACACAATAAATAGCTTTGGTAATCGTATTGTTTGGGCTGATAGAGTTGGCGGTTTAACGGTGTCGGGTAATACGATTAATCGTAATATTAACCAGCCTGTATTGCATCCAGATAGCCCACTTTTTGAGTTTGTTAACAGTGAAAATATTGAACTTAAAAACAATACTTATAATGGCAAAGTACAACGAGTGCTTATCGTTGATGATAGCTCTAAAGGCACTTTAATAGACGACGGCTCTATTAAGTAACTTCAATCAAATTATATGGCAAAGGATCTTTTATGTTTATTTCTGTCGTTAAATTCACTTTGAGTTTATCTCTATCTCTATTTCTATTTAGCTTGTGCACTATTGCAAATGATAAAGTGATAGATATAAGCGACTTTGGCGCGATTAAAGATACAGGATCCGACAGTACCCATAGCTTATATAAAGCTTTGCAAGAGGCTAAAAAAATCGGTGCAACAAAAATCACTTTTCCTAAAGGTCGGTACGACTTTTATGAAGAGCGAGCCGCCGATAGATTAATGTATATAAGCAATAATGACCCAGGTATTAAACGTATTACATTTCCTTTGTCATTATTTAATAATCTTGAAATAGATGGAAATAACTCTACTTTTATTTTTCATGGTGGTTTAGTGCCATTTATTTTAGATGAAAGTAGTCATATTATACTTCGTAATTTTTCTATCGACTTTTCTCGGGCTTTTCACTCCGAAGCATTAATTGTTGGTGCTGGAAAAGGGTATTTAGATTTAAAATTTACAGACCAATTCCCTTATAAGATTAATGAGGCCGGTATTTTAAAATTTCAGTCTCAGCTATTTCAAGCCTCAGGAATAAAAAGTAAAGACAGACTTAAACGTAAACAAATTTCGCAAGATGAATATAAATATGAATACAAGCGTGTATTAGAGTTTAACTTTGCACTGCGTGAGCCTGAGTATATGGCGCAAGATATATTTACTGGAAATGCTTTACGTGCTGAAAAGCTAGATGGAGGCGACGTTGTAAGAATTTTTCATCCAAATTTGAAAGCAAAAGTTGGAAATATATTAGTTTTTCAGGCAAAGCATCGTGATTACCCCGGTGTGGTTATTTCAGACAGTAACAATGTCGAACTTCATAATATTACCATTCATCATGCAGGGGGGATGGGAGTAATTGCTCAACGATCTCATAATATTACAATCAAAGACTCTAAAGTCTCTCCTAGCAAAGGGCGTATTGTAAGCACAACAGCGGATGCAACGCATTTTGTTAATTGTACTGGAAAAATTAAGTTGATTGATAACTTATTCGAAAGTCAAAAGGATGATGCAACTAACATACATGGAATTTATGCTGCAATTGATAAAATTATAGATGATAAAACGGTAGAAATTAAGCTACAACATCCACAGCAATTTGGTTTCGATTTTATAGGCTCAGAAACTGAGTTAGAGCTAGTTCATGGCCCCAGTTTGATAACTTATGGGTCAGCTTTGGTTGCAAAGAGTACTCGAGTTAGTAATGAAGTAACGCGAATTGAGTTTGTTAAGCCATTTGATAGCCGGTTACAAAAAGGTGATTCTGTTGCTGAGGTTCGAGATTATGCACACGTCATAATTAAAGGAAATACAATTCGTAAAAACCGAGCCAGAGGTATGTTGTTAAATAGCCGCGGTAAAACGTTAGTTGAAAATAACTATTTTCATACATCGGGATCGGCCATTTTATTTGAAGGCGACGCAAATTTTTGGTTTGAGCAAGGTGGCGTTCGAGATGTAACGATTAAAAATAATATTTTTGAAAATAGTTTTTATAGTCAGTGGGGGCAGGGGGTTATAGCCGTAGACGCTGGAATTGATGAGCAGTTTAAAGAAACATCACGATATAACAAAAATATTGTAATAAAAGGCAACACATTCAAAGTGTTTGATAAAGCGCCTATTCTCAATTTATTTTCTGTTTCACATTTAGTTTTTGAAAATAACATCATTGAAAAAACGACTGGATATCCTGAGCGTAAAAAATATGACTCATTGTTTTTAATAAACAACAGCGACAATATTACCATTTCTATAAATAATATTTTACAAGGATTCTCTGAAAGTAAGTCCCAGCTACTTAGTCCCACAACAACTTATAAAAGAGCTAAAAACTAAAATGAGTATTTTAATAATAAGTACTTTTAGTCAGTTTTATATTGCTTATATAAGCTTTTATAACGCCTACTTTAAATAAACAACGGGTAACTTAAATAAACACGCCACTCTAAAATTTATCTTTTAGGAGCGCACCTCTACACGTTTTTTTAGGGCCTGTTTATAAATTAAGTAGGTAAATATTTAACTATCGCATTAAAACACACACATTATATTAAAGTTTCTCAATTCACCTAAAGGTGAGGGTATATCAATGAAAAAAATTGTTAATAAATTAAGCGCGGCATCAATAACGTTACTTTTCTGTGTTAGCAGCTTTGCAAGTGAAGTTTCACAAGATTATTTTACGACACAGGGCAATGGTCTTCGTCAAATTACAAGTGGTACAGTAAATGGTCAACCCGTTGTTTATACATCTGAATTAGATGGTGCTGTAGCAAGTTATAGTTCAAATGGTGAAGAGCTGTGGCGAAGCGCAACTCAAAATAAAGCAGTACTTTTTGAGATAAATAGTACGGATTTAAATAATGATCAATCTGATGAGCTAATAGCAGCAAGTGCTGATGGAAGTATTTATGCATGGGATACCACATCTAAAAATAAGGTAGCCCCTCTTTGGAAATTTACTCCACCTAAAAAAGTTCGCTTTAGTGAAGTTGCAGTAGCACGTGTTGACGGTGAAAAACGGATTTACGCAGGGGGGAATAACTTTATTTTGTATGAGCTAAATAGTAATGGACAACTACTCAGCGAAACAAAATTAGAGGGTGTGGTTCGCAAAATAGAATCAGGTCGTTTTTTATCCAGCGACAAAGACAGCTTATTTGTTTTTACTTTAGATCGTGATAAGTATCGTTGGGATTTTATGGGATTTATTGACCCTAAATCAAAGAAGGTAATAAGCAAAATTAGCCCTGCAGATCGAAATGTTAAAGACATTTCTAAAAATATGATGATAACGGATATCGACATCGCAGACTTAGATCAGGATGGTTTAGACGATTTATTATTTTTCGGTGATTATAAAAGTGGTCAAAAGTCTGCTGCATCGTTTGTTGCTTACAATAGCAAATTTAAACGCATTGCAGACTTTAAAATAGCATCTGCACAAAGACAGCGTTATGCGCATGTGTACGGCACATCACTATTACCTAAGTATAACGAAATAGTACTTCAATTTGGGGGGCTTACTTATTTAATTGATGCAAAAGGAAAGTTAATAAAACAAGTTGGCGAAAAGTACACCGGCCTTATTTTTAATGATATAGAGTTATCAGCCACTAGCGAAAAACTTTTTGCGGCAGGCCAAATTGGTGGAGGTAATACTATTTATAGTTTTGATTTAAATAATAAAAATTGGTTAGACACTCCTCATCAATTAACCGGTCGGTTAGCGCAAGTTGAAAAAAATATTAATGATTTGTATGAACAAACATTAGCTTTTGAAATGCCAAGTTACCAAAAGAAATCTAATGAACCTTGGGTAATGCTAACTAAAGCAGAGCTAAATAGTGATGTGGAAAAACTCAATGGTGCCGATTTTCTTAGCGTAGCCCAAGAGCGATGGACTGAAAAATGGGATCGCAGCCAATTAGTTAAAAAAATAGGCAAAATTGCGCTTAAGCAAGATCGCCGAGGTAAATACAAAGATACGCGAGAGCAATTAATTAAAAAAGCGAAGGCATTTGAGGCCAAAGGAAAAAGTTTTGTTGTTTGGTCTGGTCACGGTATAGACCCATTTGGGGTTAGTATTGACACAATGGAGGCTATATTAGAGGCCGCTCCTAATACCGCTCTTGGCTTTTTATATGCTGAAATGCACGACCCGAAAGATCCAAGAGTACTTTATTTTATCTCGGAGTATATGCCACGCTTAGCCAAAGCAATGCGTAAGCAAGGCAAAGCAAAATTATATTTTAGATATAAAGATGTTTTTTGGGCTACGACTTCTCAACAGCAACCTTGGAAAGATATGTTTTTTTCTGGGCAGTACGCT
Organism: Pseudoalteromonas sp. SWN166; assembly: GCF_015864485.1. Lineage (NCBI taxonomy): Bacteria > Pseudomonadati > Pseudomonadota > Gammaproteobacteria > Alteromonadales > Pseudoalteromonadaceae > Pseudoalteromonas > Pseudoalteromonas sp. SWN166. The sequence goes on along the minus strand of NZ_JADYXB010000049.1, from coordinate 9,015 downwards.
GATATTTTAGTTCCTTCTGCTGAGGATACGACATCACGTACGCAAGATATAAATTTTACCGGTAGAGTTGGCATGTTTTTAGGTGGTTATGTTAACGATTACGCAATGAGACTTGTTGATGATAACCCAACCAGTTGGCGTCCTCTTAGCCCTGGTGGACAGCGCAGTGTATCTCCCTACCTTAGAACTGCCGTGTTAAGAGCTGCGTATGGTTCAAGAATGGGTATTATTTTTGATAGCCGTTATACCGAGCAGCCAGGATTAAATGTTCTATTTGCATTAATGAAGTCGGGTGTTTTACCGATTGTTGAAAAAGATGCAATGCAATCAATCGGTTCATGGATGCTAATAAAAGATGTAGACATAGAGTTAGCTCATTCAATAACTAATCATCACGAAATGAATCACTACAGTGAAAATGACTCCAATGCTTTGATGAGTTTAGGGCAAATTCAATGGGCGGGTACAAACTTACCAAAGTATGATTATTCTAGAGCGGCCTTAGGTGTGCAATATAGATGGTTGAATTTCATTCCGCCAATGCCAAATGGCATGATCCCAATCGCCCCTATAGAATCTGCAGCGCAATTAAAAAAACAAAATACCCCTTATTTTGTATCAAATGGAAGAGTCGGTTTTAGTAATGATAAAGAGATAGGTGCAGAAGAATTTTACCCAGAGATGCAACACTCAATTGAGCTCGGAGCACAAAATTTACCTATACGTGTTGAAGGTTCTGCTTGGTCTGTAATTAAGTTAGACGAGAAACATAGCCGTATTATTTTAGTCGATCAAGGCTATATTGACCCTCAAGATAGAGATGTAACTATACATTTTCATAAAAAAGCGAAATGGGTAAAAGATATTTTATCTAAAGAAGCGTTTCATATANGCGAAATGGGTAAAAGATATTTTATCTAAAGAAGCGTTTCATATAACTGATAATAAAATGAACGTTACTGTTCCTGCTGGATCAGTTCGATTTTTTGATGTTGGTTACTAGTAACTAACTAACTAACTAACTAACTAACTAACTAACTAACTAACTAACTAACTAACTAAGCGTACTGAGTGCCGCTATTTTTGTATCTTAATAAGTGATGAATATTATGACAATAAAAAAATTAGGAATGAGACATATACTAACGATATGCCTTGCCTCTGCTCTGTTATCGGGTTGTGAGTCTTCTGCTATATCGAATGATGACTCGCCTATTTCCAAAAAAGCGATTGAAAAAAGGCCAAATTTTGTTTGGTTAGTATCAGAGGATAACTCGAAACGGTATTTAAAATTGTATAACGCTAAAGGCGCTGAAATGCCCAATATAGAGTTTTTGGCAGAGCAAGGCTTAGTGTTTAATAATGCATTTTCTAACTCGCCTGTATGTTCAACAGCAAGAACAACGCTCGCCCTGGGGGCGTATCCTGCTAAATTAGCAATGGAATATCACCGCCCATTTGAGCGTATAAACTTACCTAAAGAATTAAGCACAATAAGTGATTACCTCACTAAAGCAGGTTATTACACGTCAAATGATGCCAAAGAAGACTATAACTTTATCTCACCACAGAATAATTGGAGCTCGTCAAAAAAGGGAGCGAGCTGGCATAATCGCAAAGCAGGCCAACCTTTCTTTCATATGCAAACGTGGAAAACCACGCATGAAGGAAAACTACACTTTCCTGAAAGCGATATAGAAAATTTACCAACGATACATAATCCCAATTTAGTAGAATTAGATCCTATCCACCCCAATACTGAACTATTCAGATATACGTACGCTCGTTATCTCGACTTACATAAAAAAGTAGATAAAGAGATGGGCGTGGTAATAAATCAGCTTAAAGAGGAAGGATTATTAGAGGATACATTCATATTTTATTTTGGTGATCATGGTGGTGTTTTACCAGGTAGCAAAGGGTTTGTTTCACAAAGAGGCCTTAATGTTCCTTTAGTTGTTCGTGTACCAAAGAATTTTCGACATTTATTACATAAAGATTTACAAGCTAAGCTATCGACTCGAGTAGATGGCATTATTAGTTTTATAGATTTTGCCCCTACCTTGCTTGAACTGGCAGGTTTACCTAAATCTAAGTTGCAGGATGGCGAAAGCTTTTTGTCAAAAAATTTAAGTTTAGATGATTTAAATAAGCGTGATACAAACTTTTCATTTGCCGATAGATTTGATGAAAAATACGATATGGTAAGAGGCTTTGGCAAAGGTAAATATAAATATATTCGTAACTATTTACCTTTTAACCCAGATGGATTGTTTTCAAGTTACCGTTATAAACAGGCCGCTTACAGAGAGTGGAAATACCTATTTAAGGCTAACAAGTTAAACTCTGTACAAAGTGCTTTTTTTAAACATAAGCCGTTAGAGGCATTATACGACCTTGAACAAGATCCTTTCGAAACTGAAAATTTAGCACTATTACCACAATACACGGATGAAGTGATTGAAATGCGTACAGGATTACAAAAAAAGCTGCGATCGATGCCCGATTTAGCTTTTTATCCTGAATCTTATTTAGTCGATATTGCAAAAGATGACCCCAATACTTTTGGTTTAAAGCACAAAAGTAATATTGCCCGCTTTATCAATATAATAGATATGAGCCTACAACCGTTTGAACAAGTAAAAAATAAGTTAAAGGCAGTATTGTTATCAAATGAACAATGGGATCGCTATTGGGCAATGAATACGCTGTTATCGTTTGGTAGTGAGGCAAATGAGTTATTACCTTTAATCAATAAAATAAAACTACATGACAGTAGTGCACTTAATCGAGGTAGGGCTATTCAGTACTTGGCTCTTAATCAAGGGATATCTCCCAAGGCTGATTTAGAAAGCTTAATAGAACAAACAGAAAATCCACTAACCGTTTTAGCAATACTAAATATTGCTACTCAATTACATGATGAATTGGATACTACGTTTGATATTAAACTGCAAAAATCATGGGGTAAATTACGTACTAATGCCAGCAGCCCAATGAACAGCTTTAGCCAACGTATGGTTAATAGCTGGTTTAAAGACCGGGTAACTTATTTAAAAACAATCTAGCAATAAACAGCATAACGGCTAAAATTTTTGAGTCGTTATGCTGTTAGCCAAACTACATTGTCAGATATTTCTGCTTTTTAAACTTCAATCAACCTAGTCCACCAAATAAAAGACTTTTGAAGAAACGTACCAAAACCACTTTAAGCTAGAGGTTTCAGTTGGAGCTAAAAACGATTTAGATAAGATCGAGTAAAAAGGCACAATGTTAGATAACGTAAATATGATACGAAGACTGTGTTGTGCTTCATATTTAGATAAACGCTTAGTGTCTAATTTTTTAGTCCCTTGTTTTAAATTCTCTTTTCCTTTAAAAAAGATGATTTTAGTGGCCAAAATAACACACCGATTTATGTGCTGCATAGAAAACGGCGGTTTGAGCTGGTTCCATTCTAGTTTAGCTTTCGTGTATTGAACTTTGGTAAGCGTTGATAAAGAGTACTTCACTTTGTAATAACCTATATAAATAAAGGCCTTGCGGCGATTTTTATTGATTGAGATCAACAAAGCAACAGAGAAAAATAGGCATAATTCGTGGCTGCAATTTACACCTAAAAATAAAATGGTGTGTTACGAATGTGTGCTACGATTTAAAGAAAAATAAAGGTTTATTATTGAACTGGACTTGTATCAAAAGTAGTCAAAAAACATTTAGTTTAGCTCTATCTTTTTGTTTTATAATGATATTAATTGAAGAGGCTTATAAGTGGCTCTACTCATAAATAACAAATGCATTAACTGCGACATGTGCGATCCTGAATGCCCTAATGAGGCTATTTATATGGGAGCTAAAATATATCAAATTGATGCTAGTAAATGTACTGAATGTGTAGGGCATTACGATAAACCTACTTGTGTAAGTGTTTGCCCTATTGACTGTATAAAGCCTGATCCAAATAAGCGTGAAAGCTTAGATGAACTGGCTGATAAATATGTGCTGTTAACTAGCTAATAGCTTGTTTAGGTATTTTGCTAAGCCGCTTTTTACTATCGGCTAAAAACTATCTACATTACTTATGTAGCTTGTAGCAAAAATCCGCCGTCATGTGTTTTTAGTTTCAATCAAATCTTATTACCTTCATTAATTATCAACTATATTGTGTTACCTTAAGGCTTTATAAACTCAAGTATTAATCTAAGTTTTAGATTGCATTCTATAGGAGTCTATTTTGGATATAGGTATTAACGCTATTCAGGCTGTATCTTCAAAACAAGCCGTATTCATAAATGATAAGTGCCGAGTATTTGTAATTGGCGATCTTGATGGTGATTTACCAGCGTTAAAAAGCGCACTTAATACCGTAAATTTTAACCCGCAAAGCGACACTTTATTTTGTTTAGGTGATTTTATTGATCGTGGGGATAAAACATATGATTTATTTACGTACTTACACGAAATTAAGGCATGTTTGATATTAGGTAATCATGAGCATTTAATGCTGGAGTCATTATTAAGTAATGATGCTGCCGCTTTTAAATTATGGACGGACAATGGTGGCAATTGGCATAAGTATGTATCGAGTGAAAAGCTCGATGTTATGTGTAATGAGTTACTAACAAAGCCGCTTTCGATAGTACTTGAATATCGCGGCTATAAAATTGGGTTGTCTCATACATTTCCGCAATCGTGGAATTGGGCAAATTACCCTGATGATAAATCAGTGATTGTGCAATCTTTATTGTGGGATCGCGAAGTAGTTAAACAAAATAAGGTAGTTAAAAGTCATGGCGTCGACTTTTCAATACATGGACATAACTCAACTAAAGCACCTTTCTGGGTTGGCAATAGTTACCATATAGATACTAACTATCACGGTGGAAAGCCGACATTGCTTGAGCTTTCAGACGTTATTACTTCGCTTGAAAAGTCATCTACTCTTTAGGGTTTTCTACTTTTTAAATATCATTCGGCAGCTTTGCTTTTTAAAATGTAAGCTGCTGACTACCACATCTAATTATCCCCTTTGCTTTTCTATACACTCTATGATGATTTGTGCACTGTAATTATTTTATTAAGCTATTAAATACAACAAAGCCCTCTTAGTTTATTAATTGAGCTTTTTTTTGTGTGGGTTGGGGTTTAACTTTCATTTAATAGGTATAAATACAGTTAAAAGAGGATTGATTCGATTTTATATTGTTGGTTAACAAACGGTTAAGTTTGGCTGTGTAAACTTGGCTGCAATTTTTGCCATTACGTAAATAATTTGCGTAAAAGGACTAACTTCTCGCTTTAGCTTTACGAGCAGATTTAAATGGAACAGCCTCTCACATGATAGCAACAAGTATAAACTCTTTTCCTTTTTCAAAATTGTGTAAGTCGTCACTTTATGTATCAATTTTTTCTGCTTTGGGTTCTACGTACGCTTTTGCAGCGCAAGAAAACGAAAGCTCGCAGCATACAAAAGATATAGAAGTAATAGAAGTACGTGGTATCCGTTCAAGCATGGCCGAAAACTTAGATGTAAAACGTATGTCTGGCTCTGTGGTTGATGCAATTACCGCTGAAGATATTGGAAAATTCCCTGATAAAAACGTAGCAGACTCTCTTCAGCGTGTACCTGGTGTGGTAATTGAGCGTGATGGTGGGGAAGGTTCATCAGTCAGTATTCGTGGTTTGTCGTCGGCGCTAACTTTTACACAACTCAATGGTAATTTTATTGCGTCTTCCCCGGGTGAACCTTCGCGTTCATTTGATTATGCTTTGTTACCGTCTTCGATGATTGAAAGTGTAGAGGTTTATAAATCGCCAGAGGCACGCTTAGATGAAGGTGGGGTTGGTGGTACTGTATTAATGCATAGCCGAAAACCTTTGAGTATGGATGCAAACTCAGGTGTATTTAATGTAGAGAGTACTTACGCTGATGTTACAAAAGAGTACGAACCGCAGTTTACGGGTTTATATTCATGGAAAAACGACGACGAAAACTTTGGTGTATTAGTTGGCTATACCTATCAGGAAAGAACAAACAGAACACTTTCGGGCGGAACTGATGCAAATGTATGGCGTTATACGGGCGGTGGGCAACCTACAGATATAAACAGTAACGCAGTTGATAACAATAACGGCTGGGATACTATTAATGATGCAAATGGCAACAGTTACAATGGCGTTTGGTTTCCACAAGTTGTGCGAGGCTCTGTTCTTAACGAAAAACGTGAGCGTGAGGGGATTCAATTTAGTACGCAATGGCGACCAACAAATCGTTTAGAACTTGGATTTAATTACTTTGGCTTTACACTCGGGCAAGACAGAACAGAATCTGTAATTGATATACCTGAGTGGTCACTCAATCCTGACTTTTTAACGGATGTTAACCTTGATGAATCGGGCACTATTGTCACTGGTATGCAATACGATGCGATGGCAAGCGGTATTGAAAGTGATATGCAGTTTCCGTGGATGCGCGGAAGTTATGTACGTGAAGAATCTACTTCAGATACCTTTGATTTTAATTTAACTTACGAAGGCGATAATTTTAAAGCGCGTTTTGTTGTGGGTAATACAAAATCAGAAGGAGGGCCAGAAGAAAGCTGGGAGGCTGCATATAAAAGTTCAAACGCCGGCGAAAACGCCACTGCTATACAAAATGCAGCTCAAACGGCAGGCTGGTCACTCAACCAAAATAATGTATCACTTAATATTGACCCTAATACATTAACTAACTTACAAAATGGAATTGGAGGCGGTCGTGATGCGGGTTCTTCAAACTCAAGTTTTGTACGCAGTGAGCTAGAAGAAGATTATTACCAAGCTGATGTGGATTTTTATGTTGATTGGGGCTTTTTAAAAACAATTAGAACCGGTGTTAAATACCGTAACTCAACCCTTCACCGTGAAACCGGCAACACCTTCTTTTTAGATCCTAATTTTGATATAGCTGCGGGCGAAGCAAGCGAGCAAGGTATTACGCGTTTTGATAGCTACCAGTGGAATGATGGAATGCCATTAGCTCAAAATGTATTTACGAATGAGAGTAATATTGCTGGTGGTTTTAATATAAACCAAATGCCAAGTATCGATTGGGATAAATACCGCGATATGGTCACTGCTAACTATGTTCCTTATACACGTATTGAAGATAACTTTGTTTACGACATTGAAGAAAAAATATCTGCTTTTTATATTCAAGGCGATTTTGAGTTTAGTGAAGTAAGAGGTAATTTGGGCGTGCGCGTGGTGCAAACAAAAACATTTACTTCATCTACCGACTTATATACCTACCAATTAGATCACACAAATGACGCAACAGGTGAGCCAGTAACGGGTGACGCACGTTTTGTAGAAGACTATCAGTTAGTCACTCAGCAAAACAAAGATACTCAAATACTACCCAGCTTTAATATAGCGTGGGATGCAACTGACGATTTAGTTATACGTGGGGCAATAGCAAAAGTAATGTCTCGTCCTGACTACAGCGATTTAGGTGCGCAGCAGCGTATTACGTTTGTATCGAATGAATGGGCCGATGATAGAGCTGCATTTAATGAATTGCCTGGTTTTAGCGGTAGTGGCGGTAATAAAAACTTGAAACCATTTGAATCAGTTCAAGCAGATTTATCTATTGAGTATTATTACAGCGAGAGTTCTGCTATTGGATTGGCGCTTTTCCATAAAAAAGTAGATAACTTTGTTGTGCCACTGGTAATAGATGTAGAGCAAAGTTTTGCCGGTAAAAATAACATAGTGGATGCCGGTATTATTAATATAGCTCCGTATAGCACTGTAGGTAATGGTACCGATGCGGTATCTAAAGGCGCGGAAGTATTTATCCAGCATGCCTTTGATAATGGTTTTGGCTTTTACGCAAACTACACCTATAACAAAACTAACAAAGCAGATGTAACTGTAAATGGTGAAGAATTTGGTCAGTCGGCATTAATAGGTAGTGCAAAGTATCAGTACAACACTTCTGTTTATTATGAAGGTGACGCTTTTAATGTGCGCGCTTCATATAACAAACGAGGGGAGACAGTATTAGGCCTTAATAGTGGTTTAAATGTATATCAAGATCCCTATGAGCAAGTTGACGTTAATGCATCGGTTAATTTGTATGAAGGGCTAAGCTTAACAGCTGCTGTTATTAATTTAACTAAGTCGGAATCGGTAACGCGTTTAGGTGATGATACAGATGCACGATTACTTAACTCGAGCTATTCGGGACGGCGCTATTACGCAGGCTTTAATTACAGCTTTTAATTAACGGCATACGCAATATTTTATCAAAAGCCAACTGACTAACTTTAGTTGGCTTAACCTAACAGAGCCAAATAATATAATTTTATGTATGCACATAGTTTTATCGCTCATGCATTGGTTGTTTAATAGGCAGGAAAAGCCTCGCAACCCTTTATTTGTATAGCTTTCATACTAAATTCATTTAATTGTCAAAAAGCTGAAATAAAACATTGACCCCCGCTCGAATCTCCCTATAATGCGACCCCACTGAGACGGGAAACGCCAACGCATAGCGAGGCACGAACTACCTCAGAGAGTTAAATAAAACTTCGGTTTTAAATCTTCTAAAAAGAAAGTTTAAAATTAAGTGTTGACTCGAAAAATAAAGGGTGTATTATTCGCATCCCTTGAGACGCTAAAGCGACTCAAAACGTTNAAATAAAGGGTGTATTATTCGCATCCCTTGAGACGCTAAAGCGACTCAAAACGTTCTTTAACAATATAAAGCAATCATCTGTGTGGGCACTCGTACAGATTGAGTTCTAACAGCCAACCTACTTCGTTCTTTATTGAGCAAGTAACGAGGCAAATAAATTAGAGTCTCAATTGAAAACTGAGTGACCAACAGAAGTAACTTATTTATAAGTTGCTTCGGCACAGTCAATTCAATATCGAAAGATATTAAAATAAATTCAGAATTCATTGAGCTGTCGAAAGACATAAAACTTTTTAATTGAAGAGTTTGATCATGGCTCAGATTGAACGCTGGCG